>JBHIET010000001.1:0-92880 GCA_046760785.1 Anaerolineae bacterium
TGGTCCGGCTCTTCTCGGGCCTGTCGCTTGGCGCAAATCACTGTGGTCATCGAACAAACATTCATCGTCGTTGTCTTAATCTGGAACCGAGGTTAATCTTACCACAGACCTGGAATTGTGTCAAGATGACGAGCCTGGTTGATTCCCTATATCTCAAAGTAAGTCAAAACGGGTGCCCTGAGCGGAGCGAAGCGTAGTCGTCTGCTTTTCTCCCTGTTTCTTTGTCTTTGCGTATCATGACTCATGCACCTCCCTCGATCACTCTGATACCAGCGCTGCCCGCACCATTGCCGTAACCTGCTCGTCGGTGAAGTGCATCGCCGCCATCGCCCCCGTTGGGCAGACCGACGCGCAAGCCCCGCACCCCTTGCACATCACCGGGTTGACGCGGGACACTTTTAGCCCCGGTACTACCTCTACCAGCGACGGCGCGCCGAACTCACATATCTCCACACAACGACCGCATCCCCGGCACAGGGCTTCGTTCACACGTGCCACGACGCCCGACGACGTGACGTGATCTTTGGAAAGCACCGTTGCCGCCCGTGCCGCCGCACCGTAGGCCTGGGTGATGGTCTCCTCCAAGTGGGCTGGCCAGCGCGCCGTCCCGGCCACGTAAATGCCGTCGGTGGCGAAGTCCAGCGGACGCAGCTTGACGTGCGCCTCCAGGAAGAAGCCGTGCTTGTCCACGGGCACCTTGAGCAGTTGAGCCAGCTCGTGCGTACCCTCTCGGGCCACCAGCGGCGTGGAGAGCACCACCAGGTCGTAAGGAAGGCTCAACTTTGCCCCTAACAATTCGTCGTACACCACCACATGCTTCTTGGAGACTTCGGGCGGATGTCTGAGGCTATAACGGATGAATTGGATGCCCGCCTCGCGGGCGCGGGTGTAATAGGCCTCGTAGCGGGTGCCCTGCGTCTCGGTATCCCGGTAGAGAATGTAGATCTCAGCGTCGGCCCGGTGAGATTTGACCTCCAGCGCGTTCTTGATGGCCGTGGTGCAGCAGATGCGGGAGCAATAGGGCCGCTCTGGCATGCGTGCCCCGACGCATTGAATCATCACGACTCTTCTTGGTAGATTGGTAGGTTGGTAGATTGGTGGATCAGTAGATTGGGCTGTCGACTCCTGTACTTCCCCATTTTCCAATTTACCGGTTTCCCAAGCTGCCGACTTACTACTCCTCCAATCCATCAACATCTTCTCGAACTCTAGCTGGGTGACAACCTGCTTCCCATCGTACCCGTACATTCCCTCCGGCTTGAACACCCGCGCGCCAGTGGCGACGATGATGGCCCCGACGGTGAAACTGGACTGCCTCCCTTCCATGTCCTGAACGATGGCCTCATAGCTGCCGACAAAGCCCTTGACGTCGCGCAGTTCCGACGCGGTAAAGACCTCAATATGCGGGTTCTCCTGCACCTCGGCGATGCGGGCCTGCACCAGTGGCAGCGCGTCGTCCTGGGTGGGGTACAGCTTGTCCAGGCGCAGCAGCAGGCCGCCCAGCTCCGGCTTCCGCTCCACCAGCTTGACCTCGAAGCCCCGGTTGGCCAGGTTGAGGGCCGCCGTCATGCCAATCATCCCCCCGCCGATCACCAGCGCCGACGGTTCCACCGGCATCTCCTGCTCCTCCAGTGGCTCCAGCAGGCGGGCCTTGGCCACGCCCATCCGCACCAGGTCCTTTGCCTTCTGCGTGGCCGCTTCCGGCTCGCGCCTGTGCACCCAGGAGCACTGGTCGCGAATGTTGACGAATTCGAACAGGTAGGGGTTCAGTCCCGCCTCCCGACAGGTCTCCCGGAACAATGGCTCGTGGGTGCGGGGCGTGCAGGCGGCGACCACAGCCCGTTCCAGCCGCTCGTCTGCGATGCCTGTCCTGATCTCGGTCAGCCCAGCGTCGGAGCAGGTGTACATATTCTCCTGGACGAAGGCGACGCCTGGCAGCGTCCGCGCGTACTCGGCCACCGCGCCCACGTCCACGTGCCCGGCGATGTTGCTGCCACAGTGACAGACGAATACCCCAATTCTCGGTTGATTGCTCATTGTACGTTACATGTTGCGTATTGCGTGTTGCGTGTTGGTCTGGCCGATGACCCGAGCTGCGCGTGCAGCGGCCGCGCTGGCCTGCATCACCGACTCGGGAATATCGAATGGCCCTCGGCAGCATCCGGCAGCGAAGACACCTGGCCGCGTTGTGTCCACCGGCGCGAGCGGGTCTGTCTTTACGAAGCCATAGGAATCCATCTCAATGCCCAACGCCTGCGCCAACTGTGCGGCATCGGGGCGAGGGATCAGGCTGGTCGCCAACACCGCCAGGTCCACCGTCATCCGGGCCGGGCGGGAGGTCTCCGCGTTCTCGTAGTGGATGACCGGGTTGTTGTCCTTATCTTCGGTGATGCGTGCCACCCGGCTGCGGACGTAGCGCGCGCCGTACTCCCGCTCTGCCCGGGCCACGTATTCCCGGAAGCCTTTGCCGGAGGCACGGAAGTCGGTGTAAAAGATGTAGGACCTGACCTCAGGGTCATGCTCGGCGGCCAGCACCGCCTGCTTGCTGGAGTGCATGCAGCAGACGGACGAGCAGAAGAGCTGGTGCCGCACGTCCCGCGAGCCGACGCATTGGATGAAGCCGATGCGCTTGGCGGGTTGCCTGTCGGAGGGCCGCAACAGATGTCCCTCTGTCGGGCCGCTTGCACTGATGAGGCGCTCGTACTCCAGCGCCGTGATCACGTTAGGGCACTGTTCGTAGCCGAACTGCGTCAGCCCTCGTGGGTCGAAGAACTCGAAGCCAGTGGCGACGACGACCGCACTCACGCTGAGCTCCGCCTTCTGTGCCGTCTGTTCAAACTCAATTGCTCCCGCCTGGCACATTTTAGCACACGCACCACACCTGCCCCGCTGGAGGTAGATGCAATGGTCAGGGTCAATCGTCATCACCTGGGGGACGGCCTGCGGGAAGTAGAGATAAATAGCCTTCCGTTCGCGCAGTCCCATGTCGAACGCATCGGGCACCTTGGAGGGACACTTCTGGACACATTCCCCGCAGCCGGTGCACTTCGTCTCATCCACGTAGCGGGGGTGCTTCAGCACCGTGGCGGTGAAATCGCCAGCCGTTCCAGCAAGCGTCGTGACTTCGGCGTAGGTGTGCAGCGTGATGTTGGGATGGCGGGCACAATCGTTCATCTTGGGAGAGAGGATGCAGGTGGAGCAGTCGTTGGTGGGGAAGGTCTTGTCCAATTGCGCCATGCGCCCGCCAATGCTGGGCAACCGCTCCACCAGGTGCACCTGGACGCCCATATCGGCCAGGTCGAGCGCGGCCTGGATGCCGGCGATGCCGCCGCCGATGACCAACACCTTTCTCATAAGATGTCTTTCCTTTCGACTGCAATTCGTATGATGCAGGGACGTGAAACGTAAAACGTGGTGCGCATTCGGGCCGCGACAGCAACCGCAGGCAAGGACCCCCTCCCTCGTCGTGTCGGTCGGCGAGAAAGGATTGGTGCGGAAGAAACCGTACTCGTCCAACTCCAGGTCGAGTACCTCGGACAGGGCGGCCACGCCTGGGCCAGGGACGAGGCTGGTGGCCAGCACGGCCAGGTCTACCTTCATCTGTTGCGGGCGGGAAGTTTCCACGTCCTCGTAGTGGAAGACCAAGCGTTCATCGCCATTCTCCTCGATCTGGGCCACGCGGCTGCGGATATATTCCACGCCGTACTCCCGCTGGGCGCGGTCAATGTACTCGCGGAAGCCCTTGCCGGAGGCACGCAGGTCGGTATAAAAGATGTAGGATCTGACGTCGGGGATGTGCTCGCGGGCCAGGATGGCCTCCTTGGTGGCGTGCATACAACAGACCGACGAGCAGAACCGCTGGTACTTGAGGTTGCGCGAGCCGACGCATTGGATGAAACCGATGGCCTTTGGCTCCTCTCGGTCGGTGAGGCGGATAAGGTGTCCGCCGGAAGGGCCGCTGGCGCAGACCAGCCGCTCGAACTCCAGCCCGGTGATGACGTTTTCGTAGCGGGTGTAGCCGTACTCGGTCAGCGCCACCGGATCGAAGGTCTCCATGCCGACGGCCAGGATGATAGCACCCAGCGACAGCTCGATCACCTCGTCCTGCATATCGAAGTCAATGCACTGTTTCTGGCAGGCCTCGATGCAGCGACCGCAGACAATGGGGTCGTCACCCAGACAGTCGTCGCGATTCCTCAGGTAGGCCTGGGGGATGGCCTGGGCGAAAGGAATGTAGATCGCCCGCCGGGTGGAGAGCCCCATCTGGAACTCGTCTCGCTTGACGATGGGGCAGACCTTGGCACAGTCGCCACAAGCTGTGCACCCGCTCTCATCCACGTAGCGGGCCTTCTTGAACACCCGCGCTGTGAAGTCGCCCGCCTCTCCGGTCACGGCCTGCACCTCGGAGAGGGTGTGGATGGTGATACGGGGGTGCCGGGCACAATCTACCATCTTGGGGGAGAGGATGCAGGTGGAGCAATCGTTGGTGGGGAAGGTCTTATCCAGTTGGGCCATGCGCCCGCCGATGCTGGGGCTTTTCTCCACCAGATGTACGTGTATGCCCATCTCTGCCAGGTCCAACGAGGCCTGGATGCCCGCGATGCCTCCACCAATGACCAGCACGTCTCTCATAGGGTCTCTCCCCTTGTTAACCGCAGTTTCACGCAATACGTTTCACGTTTGACGCTTGACTTTCTCCTGCCCGTACTCAAACCCTGTCTCGAAGGCATGTTCGTTCAGTTCCTCTGTGCCTTTGGGTATCGAATCGAGCACCGCCTGCCTGAGAGCCTCTGGCGAGACGACGTCGGTCACTGCGGCCACGAAGCCGAGCATGACCACGTTGGCCACGATGCGGCGGCCTAACTCCTCGGCCAGGTGTGTAGCCGGTATCCCCAGCACCTGCAGCCCCTCGGCCGCTTCGTCTAGCTCCACCAGGCTCTCGTCCACGATAAGCAGGCCATCACGTCGGAAGTCGGGCACGTACTTGTTGTAAGCCCCCTGCGACATAATAACCAGGATTGAGGGGTCTATGACGTGGGGGTAACTCAACTCGACCGGGTCGTCGGCGATGGCCACCTGCGCCGCACAGGCCCCACCCCGCGATTCCGGGCCGTAACTCTGAGTGAAGGTGGCGTACCGCCCATCGTAGAGGACGGCTGCCTTGCCGACGATTTCCCCGCTGCGGATGATACCCTGCCCGCCAAAGCCAGAAAGCCGTACTTCTAATCGGTTCACCTCTGCCTCCTACTCTTGCTTGCCCAATACCTGCTCCAACCGCCGCGTGCGCTGTTCCAGGAAGGTCGGTTTGTCAATATCCACGAATTTGCCCTCGATCAGCGCGCCGCCCAAGCCAATTTCCGTCTCGCGCAGGTCGGCGCCGTGGCGGATGACGCCGTACTCGTGGTAGTAGCGCATCGTGTCCAACCCCTGGCGCTGCCTATTCCGGCGGCCAAAGCCGATGGGGCAAGGCGAGATCACCTCCACCAGGCTGAACCCCGGTTTGAGCAAGGCCTCGGTGATGGATCGTTCCATCCGCCGGGCGTGGAGCACCGTCCAGCGCGCCACGTAGACGGCCCCGCTCGCCGCTGCCAGCGCGGAGACGTTGAAGGGGTACTCGTAGTTGCCGTAAGGTGATGTGGTGGTGATACCGCCGATGGGGGTTGTCGCTCCAACCTGTCCCCCTGTCATACCGTAGTTGAAGTTGTTGACGCAAATGACGGTCATGTCTATGTTGCGCCGGGCCGCGTGGATGAAGTGGTTACCGCCGATGGTCACCAGGTCGCCATCGCCAGAAAAGACCACCACCTTCAGTTCCGGGTTGCCCAGTTTGAGCCCGGTGGCGAAGGGGATGGCCCGCCCGTGGGTGGTGTGGAAGGAATCCAGTCGCACGTAACCTGCCACCCGGCCGGTGCAGCCGATGCCCGATACTACCGCTACCTTGTTCAAGTCCAGGCCCGACCTGCGCAGTGCGCTGAGCAAGCAGGTCAAGGCCGTACCCAGCCCGCAGCCGGAGCACCAGATGTGCGGCAGGCGCTCGGTTCGCAGCAGGTCGTCCATTGGGTGGCGGCCGTGAATCTCTTCCTTCAACCCCTCGGCCTCCACGTACGTCTCAAGCGTCTTGTCCAGGTGATAGCTGTTCATCTTGAGCCCCATTGCTGTTCCTCCACCTCGCGCCCGGCCGCTCTGCGGATGGCGTTGAGCACCTTTTGCGGATCGTGGATGCCACCCCCCGGATGTGGCACTGAGATCACCTCGGTCTGGCCCGCCGCGCAACGTTGCACCTCGCGGACGATTTGCCCCATGTTGATCTCCGGCACCACGATGCCATTCACCCGCCCGGCGAGATCCCGGATCTGTTCGTCGGGGAAGGGCCACACCGTCACCAGCCGCAACAAGCCCACACGCATGCCTTCTTCGCGGGCCATCTGGATTGGCCAGATGGCCGTGCGGGCAGCGATGCCATAGGATACGACAGCCACCTCTGCGTCGTCCAGGTCATTCTCTTCCAGCATGGTGATGTTGTCTTTGTTACTTTCAATCTTGTCAATGAGTCGCCGTATCAGCGGCCATTGGGCGCTGTCGTCAGCAGTGGCGGGGTAGCCGCGTTCGTCGTGGGTTAGCCCCGTGGTGTGGAAGCGGTAGCCCTCGCCGGCGACTGCCATCGGCGGTACCAGTTCGCCGGGCTCGACTCGGTAAGGCAGATATTCCTCCGGTGGCACCGCTGGCTTGTGCCGTGGCACAATCTCGATCTCTTCCAGCGGCGGGATGGTGACTTTCTCGGTCATGTGTCCTACCTCCGCGTCGGTCATCACCAGCACCGGCGCGCGGTAGATCTCGGCCAGGTTGAAAGCGTGGATGGTCAGGTCGAACAACTCCTGTGGCGAAGCGGGTGCCAGTGCAATGGTGGCAAAGTCGCCGTGGGAGCCCCATCGCGCCTGCATCATGTCGCTCTGACTCACCAATGTCGGCAGGCCAGTGGAAGGGCCGCCCCGCTGCACATTGACCAGCACACAGGGTGTCTCCATCATGATGCCTAGCCCGAGGTTCTCCATCATCAGCGAGAAACCCGGTCCGCTCGTGGCTGTCATAGCCCTCACCCCGGCCCAAGAAGCGCCCAGCACGGCATTCATGGAAGCTAACTCGTCTTCCATCTGGATATACACTCCGCCTACGAGGGGTAGCCGCTCGCTCATGCGTTGCGCCACCTCCGTGGCCGGGGTGATGGGGTAGCCGCCGAAAAAACGACAGCCAGCGCAGATGGCCCCCTCGGCGCAGGCGATGTCCCCCAGCATGAAGAACTCTCCGCTCAGCACGCCATTGTGCTTCGCCTTGCTCATAGAAACACGACCTCTCCTTCCGTCTCCACGACGTAGATGGCAAACTCCGGGCACAGTAACTCACATAGGCCGCAACTGACACAGGCGTCTGCCTGAACTACTCGCGGGGGGTGATAGCCTTTGGAGTTGATTTCGTCCGAGACCTCCAGCACGTCGCGTCGGCAGAACTCGACGCACCAGCCGCAGCCCTTGCACCGCTCGACCAGCACGTGGATTTCGCCGTGCGGCACCCGGATGTCCTTAAGATCGAGCGGCTCTCTCCAGTATTTCACCGTTGCCCTCCTCGTTCGGTTTCGATTAAGGGAACGTGACTCTTCAGAGGCACTTGATCTCATGATACTCTCCAGCCTCGCACTCTTCAAGTGTCGGTGGGCACGTGGAGAGGGTGACATAGCTCATGCCCTCACGGGGCAGGTGCCGCGTGACCGTCGGCGGAGCAGGCCGAAAGCGACCTGGTCAGCCAGGAATTCGGCATCTATGCTCCGGCAACCAGCCGCTTCAGCGCTGCCTCCGATGTTGCCTGCACCTCGTCGTGGATGCTCCGCCCGTGGCTATCCATCGTCACCACTACTGGGAAGCGTTCGACGCGGATGACCCAGAAAGCCTCTGGCACGCCAAACTCCTCTTTCTTGTGAACTGCCACCACCTCTTTGACGGCATTGGCGATGAGAGAGGCCGCCCCGCCTACGGCGTGAAAGTAGACCGCGCCGTGCTCCTGACAAGCCTGCAGTGTCCCCGGCCCCATGCCCCCCTTGCCGATGACACCGCGCAGCCCAAAATGGGCGATGACCTCCGGCTGGTAGACCTCCTCGCGGATGGAGGTAGTTGGCCCAGCGGCGACGAATTCCCACCGCCCGTCCTCTCGCTGCCGCACGACCGGTCCGCAGTGGTAGATGACGCCCTCGTGCAGGATGCGCCGGAGTTCCTTGTACAACGCCCGCTCGCTCTGCGGCACCGTGTCGGCGTGCCGCCCTGAGCCCGTTGAAGGGCGGACGAAGTTCTCAATCATATACTTGTGCGCTGCGTCCCGCCCGGTGGTCATCACGCCGGAGAGGTAGACCGTGTCGCCGATGTGGAGGGCGCGGATTTCTACCTCAGAAATTGGTATCGTTAGATCGTAGCTTGCCATTAGCTGTACTCCACCTCCCCATCTCGCACAGTCATTCGTGCCCGGCGGCAGGCCCAGCACATGTAAGCAATGCTGACAAAGTAACAGGCCGGCAGGCGGTGGTAGACCCCGATCTTGACGCTCAAGACAGTCGTCTTGCCCCCGAAGCCCATCGGTCCGATGCTCAGTTCGTTGCAATCGTGCATCAGTCGTTCCTCCAGCGCCGCCAGTTCCGGCATCGGGTTGGTGTCGTCCAGTGGGCGGAAGAGTTGCTCCTTGGCGTGCATGTAGCCGTAGCCCCGGTCGCTGCCGATGGCGATCCCCAGCACCCCCGGCGCGCACCCTTTCCCCTGTGCCTGGTAGACTGCGTCCAGCACGACCCGCCGGACTCCCTCCAGGTCTCGCCCGGCCTTCAGCGGGGCATAGGGGAGCTTGTACTGCGCGCCTACGTTCTCACTCCCGCCCCCCTTGAGGAGCAGGTCTATCCGGAGGTATTCCTCCTCCCACTCCTCGGAGTGGAAGGTAGGGAAGCCAATCCCCAGGTTGTTCCCACTGTTGCGACCAGTGAGGGAGTCCACCGCGTTGGGTCGCAGGTAGGCCCGGCGGGTGGCCTCGGCCACTGCTGTCTCGATCTGCACCCACAGCTCGCGTGTGCTCATCCCTTGGGGATGGGACGCGTAGAAGATAGGCACGCCTGTGTCCTGGCAGATGGGGGTGGAGTTGGTGCGGGCCAGGGCCACGTTCTCCAGAATGGTCTCCAATGCGCCCGCAGCCGCAGAGCCAGGTTCCTCGCGGGCTTGGGCCGCTCGCAGCGCCGCCTCTACGTCTGCCGGCAGGTCAGTTGACGCCCGGTGGATTAGTTCGAGGAATTGTTCGGTTAGTCCGTTCATCCTTTGCGTCTCCTGTTTCGCTGACTCGCTCTCTCGCTGACTCGCTCCCTCACTCCGGCCCCACCGTCCACCGGCCATCCACAACAAAACGGCGACGGCCATCCTCCTCCGTCGCCTTCCACACTCGCCCCCCAGATCGGTTCAATGGCCCCTCTACTGTCACGGTCATTCGCTCCAACTGGGCCCAGGCGGCATCAAACGTTTCGTAGGAGAAATACTTCGTCCCGGCGTCGTAGGCGTCTATCAGATAGACCCCGCCCTCATCGTAGCCGACGGCGACGAAGGTGTGTTGCCACTTTACCACGACAGAGGTCGCGCCATCAGACGACACCCAGGTCTCCACGCCCGGCAACCGCATGTCGTAGGTTGCCCAGACGATGACCGGCCGTCCGGCGGCCAGCTCCGCCCTTAAGTCATCCAGGCTCCACTCTCGCCGCGCCTGTGCGTCGAGGCCGAAGCTGCGCAGCGTGGCCGCGACCGGCCCGACGTAGACGCCGTAGCCGGCGGGTGGCATGCTCCCCGGCGGCAGGTCTACGTTGCCCAGGAAGCCGCGTTGAGGATTGTCGGACTTAGGCAGGCGGCGGAAGAAGTCGCTCTCGGTGAATTCCACTCCCCAGAAGGCGGCCAGGTCGGTCGCTGAGCGGGATTCACAGCTCAGGTTATGCTCCTGTGGATGGCCGGCCACTCCCTCCACGAATGCCGACGGCGGTGGCTCGTCGGCATGGGCGGCCTGGGGCAGGAGGGACGCGACGATGCAGAGAACGACGACAGCGGTAGCTTTTCTCACGGCGCCTCACAGCGCCTCCAGCGCAGACACAATGCCCCGCGCCTCCTCAACAGCCCGGGGAGCAGCGTCGAAGACCCCGTTGCCTTGCAGGTCCGCTTCAGTCAACTCGGGATTGGCTGAAAGGTAGCCCAGCACAGGGACGGGACTGCCAGCCTGAATGAAAGCCCAATCGCTTTCCCCGCGCACCTTGTTGCCCACCGCGTAGACGTGGCCGATGCCAATGTCCCCCGCTAGCTGGTGAATGCGTTCCGCCGTAGACAGGCTGCGCCGCCCCGGCTCGACGATGACCAGGAACGCATCTACTGCCTGGGCCGTCGCCCGACCCAGATGCTCCACCCCGGCCTCCATGTCGAGAATCAGCATCTCGTCGCGGTAGAGCAGCAGGTGGGTGACCAACGCCCTGAGCAACGCGCTCTCAGGGCAGATACAACCGCTGCCGCCGGATTCGATGGTGCCCAGTCGGAGGAAGCGGACCCCCCGATGGGAGACGCTAAAGCGGTCGGGGATGTCGTCCACGCGGGGGTTGAGGCTGAAGAACCCGCCGGAGGTGCCGGGCTTTGCGCCCGTGCGCTCGTAGATCAGGTCTTCCATCTCAGAAACTGGCGTGACCTGAGCGGCCAGATCGGGCGGGAATCCCAACGCCTCGGCCAGCCCACCAGCCGGGTCGGCGTCAATGGCAATGACGGCGCGGTTCTGTCCTGCGTAGATATGGGCCAGAAGTGCGGCGAGGGTGGTTTTACCCACCCCGCCCTTGCCACTAATGGCGATCTTGTTCACCTGAGTCACTGGCTCTCCTCACCACGCAAGCGGGCCAGTTCAGCCCGCAGTCGCTCGGCCTCAGCCTCCGCTTGTCGGCGGGCCTCGGCTTCTTCGGCCGCTTTCGCCTCTGCCCGACGGAGGGCCTCCTGAGCCTCCAGCGGCGTCAACAACTTCTCCCCCGTGGCCGGGTCAATCAGGCGCAGCGTCTCCCCTTCCACCTGTAGTTCGAGGCCCAGCACTTGGCTCACCAATGGTTCCTCGTCCCCTATCCGGCGATATCCCCACTCCGCCAACCGAAAGCCCACGAGTCGCGGCTCCAGGTACTCTCCCAGCGGGTCGAAGATGAAGTACTCCTCCTGTCGCTGCCTCCTGTACCTCCGTCATAAGTGTCTCCTTGCCCTCAACCTGGGTAGCGTATTGTATCACAGACATCACCCTCACGCCAACGTCACATCGTTCATCGTTATTGCCCACCGCCGATGGTTCCCCGCTTCCGGAGCAACGGGCGGGGATCTACCATGTTCTTGCTCAGTTCTGCCTTCTTCTCATCCATGCCGAAGGCCAGAGTCATCAACTGGGTGATGTACAGGACTGGCATCTCGAACCCCAGGCCCATCTGCATCTGGCGGCTTTCCACGTTCACCTGGCACAGGGGGCAGGCAGTGATCATGATATCTGCCCCGCAGGCGCGGGCGTTCTGGATGATCCTGGCGGAGAGTTCCAACGCCAGGGGGGTCTGGGAAATCCCCAGGCTTCCCCCACAGCAGTCGGTCTTGTACGACCAGTCCACCGGTTCCCCTCCCAGGGCGCGCACGATGTCGTCCATACAGGTGGGATTCTCAGGGCTCTCAGAGCCGGTGTACTTGGGGGGGCGGGTCGTCGCACAGCCGTAGTAGGAGGCCACCCGCAGTCCGGCCAGCGGTTTCTTCACCTGGGCTTGTATGGCGTCCAATCCTGCCCGCTCCAGCAGGGCCTCCACGGAGTGCAGTGTCTCGACCGTGCCTCGATATTCGTACCCGATCTTCTCTGCCACCTTCCCGGCCAGATCGGGATCGCGGTTCATCTCGTGAGCGGCGGCCCGGAAGCGCTGATAGCAGCCCAGGCACGGGGCAACCATTTGGTTCAATCCCATCCGCTCGACGATGGAGAGGTTGAGGAGCGCGTAATAGCCCGCCAGCACGGGGTCGGTGGTGTGGGCAGGGCTGGAACCACAGCAGATCCAGCCAGGCGGCTCGATCAATTCCAGGCCCAGTGCCTCACATACGGCGCGGAAGGTGTGGTCGAACTCGGTGGCGGTGGACTTCAGGGAGCAGCCCGGGTAATAGGCGATGATGTTCTCCTTAGGCTTCACCCGCCGGACTCTCCTGGGAGGGCGGACGAACTCGGGCAGGAGCCGGAGCTTGCGCTTGAGGATCATCGGTATCCCCAGGTCCATGTCCTTGAGAGGCTGAAGGGTGAGTATGTTCATTGCTGCCATCAGTCCGGCCTCATAGAGACGGCCAAGGGCACCGATACTACGCAGGAAGACCCGGGTGAACAGTTCCACCTCCGGTACGGGCGGCTTGATCCCGCGCCGGCGTGCCTCAATGCGGAGGACGTCCATCACCGCAGCGATGTCCAGCCCTTGCGGGCAGTGGGTGGTACAGGTCTGACAGGCAGCGCATATCCAGGGGGTCTTGGCCTCCAGCACGCTCTCGTCGTCGAACTGGATGGCCCGCATCACCTGATTGGGCATGAGGTCCATATGCTCCACCACAGGGCAGCCGCTGGAGCACCGCACGCACTGATAACAGAGGTAGACGTTCGAGCCGGTCTCCCGCTCCACGACTTCAGCCAATGCTTCTATTTCTACACGTTGTTTAGTAGCCATATATACCTTTCGGAGATTACACACCTTCTATGAGATCTGCTGTGCCTCGGCTCTATGGTACGCGTCGCGCACATCTGGCAATATCACAGAAGCATTCACTTCCCCAGCCCCGCCTCCTCCAGCAACTGCGGCACGTACTGCTCCCACCCGAGTGTCATAATATGTATTCCCTGGCACATCGCTTTCATCTCGCGGATCAGGCGTGCCCCAATCTCGACCGCTTTTGCTGGGCGGTCTGGCTTGGAGACGCTACCGATCTCCTCAATCAAGTCGTCTGGCACGTTCACACCCGCGACGTTGCTGTTCATAAAGCGGGCCATACCGGCCGACTTGAGGAGGATGATGCCGACCAGGATAGGTACGTTCAGGCGCTCGACTTGTCGCACAAAAGCCTCAAACCGCGCTGGGTTGTAGACCGCTTGAGTCTGGAAGAACTTGGCTCCGGCCTCGACCTTCTTCTCCATCTTGGCAATCTGCGGGCCAAGCGGGTTTGCTTCCGGGCTGACGACCGCGCCGGGGAAGAAGGTCGGTATCCCCTGGAGTGACTTACCTGCCAGATCGTGTCCCTCCTGTAACGCGGTCACCGTCCGCAGAAGCGTGACCGAATCCAGGTCGAAGACCGGCTTGGCCTGTGGGTGGTCGCCCAGCGTGACGTAGTCGCCGGTGAGGCAAAGTACATTCTCGATGCCCAACACCGCCGCGCTAAGCAGGTCTGACTGCAAGGCGATGCGGTTACGGTCGCGGCAGGTGACCTGGAAGACCGGCTCAACACCGCGTTCGTGCAACAGGTGGCACACCGTCAGCGAGCCCAGCATCATCACCGAACTCTGCTGGTCGGTGACGTTGACCGCGTCCACGTGATCCCGTAGCAGCTCGCCCATCTCTAACAGGTGTGTCACATCCGTCCCTTTAGGCGGGCCAAGCTCGGCTGTGACGACGAACGTACCAGCAGCGATGGATTCTGCTAGCCTACTCATCGTCACCCCAGCGCCTTCTCTGCCCGCTTGTTGATGAATCCCGGATGACGATCTTCGCGCCAATCCTTAGGCTCGTGGGTGATTTTGAAGCGCTCCTGCTGCCCTAGTGCCTCCATCCGCTCGTAGATGGCGACCCAGGCACAATCGCGCTCGCGGTCCACTTCGCACTTGCCGTCCTCGTAGCCGCCGCAGGGGCCGTTCATCAATCCCTTGGGGCAGAGTGTGACCGGACAGATGGCGGCCGTCTCGCCCAGAATACACGCGCCGCAGAGACGACAGCGCTCATCGCAGACGCTCAGGCTCTGCAAGCGGGCCAGGAAGAGCGTGTTGAGCGCCGGGTAGACAGGTACATCGATCAGGGAAGCCACGGTCTGCACACCCGCTCCGCAGGATAGGACAAGCAAGGCGTCCGCCCCTCCCCAGCCCCCCCCGGTCGCCGGCGCGGGAGCGAGGGAGGACTCCTTGTTCTGTTTCAGCAGCCGGCGGGTGGTTCGAACGTCGCACGTAGCTTCCTCTGTGACGATCCATCCGGTGCAGTTCTTTCCCGCTTCGGCCAACCGTTCCGCCATCTCGCGTGTCTCCTTCTCACCACCAGTGCCCCAGGTCGTGGCGCAGATGCCGCAGCCGATAAGAAACACTCGCTTGTGTCCTTCCAGCGAACGCAGGATTTCATCGAATTCCTTCTGCTCCGTGATGATCATCGTCCTACTCCTCGAATAGCAGTGAACCGCTAACTGTTAGGCGAGCAGCCGTGCTATACGCACCAGTAGTTCTTTCGGGCGCACCGGTTTGTCAATGAAATCATCTGCCTCCAGCATCATGCCGTCTTGCACCGAATAGGCCGTATCACTGATCCGCTGCGAAAGACTGGTCAGCATGATGACTGGGATGTGCCACAGTTCCGGATCGCTCTTCAGTTTCTCGCACACGTGGAAGCCATCTTGGGTAGGCATGATAATGTCGAGCAGGACAAGATCGGGCCGCTCCTCTTGTACCTTCTCCAGTCCCTCATCGCCATCGTAGGCCACGATGACCTCGTAGGGCACGCTCTCCAGGACGGTGCGCGTCGCCTCGACGAAGTCGGGGTCGTCGTCAATAAGCAGTATCCTGGCTTCTGCCATATTTCACCCCCGTTTCAGTAGTTTTCCGACGCGACGCAACAACTCGGCCGGCGGCGTCGGTTTCTCGATGTAGTCTTGCACATCCATCCTTACTCCCATCTCCAGCTCGTAGCGACGGTAACTGGCATCCTCACGCACACTCGTCAGGATCATAATCGGCAGTTTGCGATAACGAGGATTGTCTCGCAGGTCTCGCACCACTGCGAAGCCGTCCATGCGCGGCATCAGCAGGTCCAAGATCAGCAGATCGGGGAGGTCCTCTTTGATCGCCTGCATGCACTCCAGCCCATCGCGAGCTGTGCGTACGTCGTACCCTTCTACACTCTCCAGCACGGTGGTGATCGCCTCGATGATGTCCGGATCATCGTCCACTACCAGAATCTTGGGTCGCTGCTCCATCAGTCTCCCTCCTTGTATCGGCAAAAGCCGTACTACACAATCGGCCTGGGATAGAGGCCAACCCGCTCGACGATCACGGGCACGATTGATTCCCAGGCAACCGCCATAATGTGGACGCCGTGCACGCCTTCGATCTCACGTATTTGCTCGATAAGCTCTGCGGCGATTTTGACTCCCTCCTCCTTAGCCTCCTTAGCGTCCTCCATGCGTTTGACGAGTTCGTTGGGCACGATCAGGCCGGCGACGTAATCGCGCATGTAGCGTGCCATACCGGCTGATTTCATGGGGATAATGCCGGCCAGGATGTAGACCCGTTCGTGCAGGCCACGGTCGCGCACCATTTCCATATAGCGGGCGAAACGCTCCACGTCGAAGACGCCCTGCGTCTGGATGAAGTCGACTCCGGCGCGCATCTTCTTCTCCAGCCGGATGGGGCGGAATTCGAAGGGGTCGGCGAAGGGATTGGCTGCCGCGCCGATGAACAGCGGCACGCCGCCGGAGACCTTGTCGCCGCTGAGGAACTGATCCTCGTCTCGCATACGCTTGACCATCTGGATGAGTTGCATTGAGTCTATGTCATGCACATTCTTCGCTTCCGGATGGTTGCCGAACTTCTGATGGTCGCCCGAAAGACACAGCAGGTTGCCAATACCCAGCGTCACTGCCCCCAGGATGTCCGACTGAATGGCAATGCGGTTGCGGTCACGGCACGTCATCTGCATCACCGGGTCGAGCCCCATCTGTTTGAGAATCGCACAGGCAGCCACGCTGGACATACGCACCACAGCCGTCTGGTTATCGGTAACGTTGGCCGCGTCCACGTAGTTCTTGAGAATCTCGGCCTTGCGGCGGACGAAGTCGGCGCTGGTGCCCTTGGGCGGCCCCAACTCACCAGTGACGGCGAAGTGCCCTTCTGTCAGCACTTTCTCCAAATTGGTTCCACTTTTCATATCGCATCATCCTTTTCTTGGAAGTATACATCTTTTCAACTATAGCCGCCACCACCCTCTTGGGCGAGCGGCGCGTCATCTCCCTGTTCCCCCGGCAGTGGCAGATTGCGTGGCAATACCAGGGTGAACCTCGTGCCCGGCTTACCTTCCTCGTAGGGGCTTTCGAGCCAAATGCGCCCCTGATGTGCATCCACAATCTTCTTGGCAATAGAAAGTCCTAACCCGGCCCCACTCACATCCCCCACGTTGCGTCCCCGGAAGAAGTCCTCGAAGATATTGGCCTGGTCTGCGGGAGGAATACCGATGCCCTCGTCGCTCACCTCGGCCCACAGCTCGTCATCCGTCTCCCAGGAACGGAATATGACGGTGCTTCCCGGGGGCGAGAACTTGATAGCGTTATTGAGCAGGTTGGTGAGTACCTGGTGCAATCGCTGCGGGGCTCCCACGATCTCCTTGAATTCCTTCGGCGCTTCCACCTTGATCGCGACTCCCTTTTCCTTGGCTGCCAGCCGTATATCCTCGACCGAGCGGTCACCGGCCTCCCTGGGGTTGAAACGCACGAACTCGGCCTGTATCTGCTCAGGGCGCATGCGCGCCAGGTCGAGCAGGCCACCAATGAGACCGGCGAGGTCGTGGATGCGCAGCACGCTCCGCTCCAGCATACGCTGCTGCTTGGGGGTCAGCTCTCCGGTGAAGCCGCCCAGCATCACCTCCAGGTAGTTCTCCACGGCGGCCAGTGGAGCTTTCAACTCGTGCGAGACGATGGAAACGAAATAGGTCAGCATATTGGTCATGTCTTTCAGCCGCGCGCCGACCATCTGGGCAATGCCGCTCATGAGCCTGTAAGCTGCCTGTGGATTCTGGGCCATAAAGTCCTGGAGTTGCCGAGCGTCGAGGGCAATGAACTTGGATGGCTCCAGGCAGATACCGGAGAGCGTAAAGATATACGGGGCTACCAGTGCGGACCAGCCCACCGCCCCGCCAGGCCCGACGATGCTCACATTGGCCCGGCGCACCGAACCGTGGCGTCCCAACTGGATGCGTTTATCCAGTGCTACTTTACCCAGTAACACCAACCGTAACTTGTCGGCCGGGGCACCCTCAGCGAAAACCTCCCCTGCTTCACAGGTCTCGATCCCGCAGATTTCCACCAACTCACCGAGATCTTCCAGGTCGAGATAAGCCAGCAGAGGGAACCGCTTCAGCATCTCAATGGTAACCATCACCCCCACCCTCTGAAACCGAAAGGGTCTCGCCATCCCTTGACTGACATCCTGATGCCGTTTGCAGAGTGAACGAAAAGCGACTGCCGCTTTTCTGCCCCTCAACATCTTCAAAACAGGGGCTCTCAACCCAGATTTCACCTCCGTGGGCCTCAACGATCTTGCGGGCAGTGCTGAGGCCCAGACCTGCACCCGGCACGAACTCCTTGCGCCGTGTCCGAAAGTAATCTTCGAAGATGTGAGGCATGTAGAGGGTTGAGATACCCGGGCCGTTGTCCACCACGTCCACCCGTACCTTGTCGCCCTGCCGACGCACCTGTAGTACTACCTCCCCCTGGCGTGGGGAGAATTTGACAGCATTGTCAAGCAGATTGGTAATGACTTGTTGCAGCCGACGAGGCGCTGCGTGTACCGGCGGCGATTGTTGTGGCAACTCCACCCGCAACGTAACACCCTTCTCCTTTGCTCTGCCCTGCACTTCTTCAACCGATCGTTGCACGGCGTCGTTCAGCGCCGTTTGCTCCATTTCGGCCAAGATGCGCTCCGGTGCAAGCTGTGATACGTCCAGAAAATCGTCAATCAGCCGGACCAATTCCAGGGCGCGAGCGTTGGCTCGTTCCATCCAGCGGCGTTGCTTCTCGTTGAGCTCGCCGACAAAGCCATCGAGGATCGCCTGTAGGTAGTTGGCGACCACTGCCAGCGGCGTTTTCAGGTCGTGTGAGGCTAACCCCAGGAAGAAGGCCCGCATGCGATCCAACTCCGCAAGTTTCTCGGCCGTCGTCTCCAGTTCCCGCTCCTTGGCCCGTGCCTGCTGCTCCCATTGGTGGCGCAACTCCGTCATAATAGTGGTCGCCCCTGCCGTCGAAACAATGAGCGTCACGATGAAGCCTACCAGCACTGCTGCCACATAAGCTGGCTCCTGGTAGAGATCGGGCGGTACGAATCCCTCAAGATGAACGTGGGGCAGCCAGCCCAGAAACTCCGCCCCAACCACCAGCACGAACAGCCCTATCGCCAGTGCCATGACCCAGTAGGCATCCCGACGGCTGAGCATAATGCTACCGAAACCGACATGGAAAAGATAGAACAGGAAGAACGGTGTCTCAACCCCACCGACGAAGTGCAACAGCACAGTCAATGTAATGAGGTCGGCGACGACCTGGGCGAAGGCGAAGCGCTGGCTCCAGGAGAGTATGGAAGGATGGGAGTATGGGGGCGCGAGGGAGCGCTGTTGCCAGATGCTGAAGAGAACGTTGTAGAAAGCAATAGCAATGGTGATGCTCAATACTGGAAGCAGTGGCACGCCGACACCCAATGCGAAACGGGCCACTGACACTCCGACCAACACCGCAGTGACCGCCAGCCAGCGCAACTGGACGTACTGCCGCAACCAGTGCAGCAATCCCAGTTCTTCGACCGGCAATCCTGTGCCTTCGTCTGCCATCCAGCTCATCCCTCAAATGCGAGTCAGGCTCCTTCCTGCTCTCCCACCAGCCGTAGGTCCTCACGCACGATCTTGCGCAGGCCTCCGTCACGGCTACTCGACCAGTCCTTGGGAGGCTGAATCTCCAGCAGTTGCTCCTCTCTCCCCAGTTTGACCAGCCGTTCCCAGATCAATTGCCAGGCGCAAGGAATGTCTGGGTCTACCTCACACACGCCGTTTTGAGAACCACCGCACGGCCCGTTGAGCAATTGCTTGGAACAACGGGCGATGGGACAGATGCCGGCGGTGAGACCAAGAATGCAGTCGCCACAGGCCTGGCAACGCTCCTCCCACACCCCCTGTTCTTCCGGCAGGCCCAGGAAGGTGGTGTTGAGCCCGGGCAAGGTGACGGTGTCGGGGAAGTGTTCATTCATTGCCTGCACACCGATGCCACAGGCCAGGCTGAGTACGACATCGTACTTCTCCAGTCGCTCCCCTAGCGGGTCAATGTACTCCCACTCGCACTGGCGCTGCACTGTGACCTCGTCCACCTCCATCGGGTGGCCCTCCAGTTTGCTCTTCATCCGCAGCGCCGAGGCCAGGATGCCGACCTCCTTCTCACCACCAGCGAAGCAGACGGTCACGCAAGTGCCGCAGCCCACGATCAGCACCTTCTTAGCATCGCCCAGCAGTTCCATGATTTCCTCGAGTGGTTTCTGTTCACCTACGATCATCGGGTCCTCCGTTCGTATCGGGATTACGTATTTCGTGGAGCGGGTTGGGACCTAGCCCCCGCACTTTCTCCGTCATCTCCGTTACTGTCTCTGCGAACTGTGCTCCCATCGCCGAGGACAGGTTTGCCATTACGAGACGCTCTCCCCCCAGCCCGATCCGGTTGAGCAGGTCAGCGACGTACTTGACTCTGCGTTTCGCGTTGATATTACCTTCCAGGTAATGGCAGTCGCCCTCCAGTCAGCCGGCCACCATCACGCCGTCCACGCCGCGCTCGAAGGCGTGGAGAATATCCGTCACTTCCACCCGGCCCGAGCAGGGCACCTCGACGATGCGCACGCTGGGCGGGTACTGGATGCGCATGCCTCCCGCCAGGTCAGCGGCGGCGTAGGCGCAGTGGCGACAGCAGAAGGCCAGAATCTTTGGTTCAAAGCGCGTATTGCTCATCGCTTACCTCCACCATCTCCGTCTCCAGCAGCGCCGTAATCTCCGCCTCCACCTGCGTGTCGCGATAGCGGAGCAGTTGGATCGCTTTGGCCGGGCACTCGGCGACGCAGATGCCGCAGCCGTGACACTGCGCCGGCTCGATGTAGGCCGCGCCGACGATACCTCCTATTCCGCTGAAGTTAGCCTGGATTTGGGGCACGTTGTATGGGCAGATGCGTACGCAGGTCAGGCAAGCGACGCATTTCTCCGCATCCACCTGCGCCACGACGCCGCCGACCTCGAGCACGTCCTTGCTCAGGATCGTCATCGCGCGGGCCGCGGCGGCCTGCGCCTGTGCGATCGTCTCGTCCAGAAACTTGGGGTAGTGGGCCATCCCGGCCAGAAATATGCCGTCGCTGGCGAAGTCCACGGGGCGCAATTTGACGTGCGCCTCCAGGAAGAAGCCATCCAGGTCCACTGGCACCTTGAGCCGTGTCGCCAGTGCGTCCGCCTCCTCCGACGGCACCACCGGCGTGCTCAGGACCAGCAGGTCTGGATGGAGCACCAACTCTTCACCCAACATCGCTTCCCAAACTGCTATCTCTAATCTCGAATCTCCAGTCCGTACCTCTGGCTTGCGGTCGAAGTCGTAGTGCACGAACATCACCCCCTGGCGCCGCGCCTCCCGGTACAGCCGCTCCTTGAAGCCATACGTACGGATGTCATGGTATATCACGGTGACCTGCGCCTGGGGGTTGAGTTGCTTGAGCGCCAGCGCGTTCTTGATCGCCGTCGTGCAACAGATGCGGGAACAGTACCGCTCCGCCAGCCCGACACACAGGATCATCGTCACGCTGTTTGGTAGATTGGTAGATTGGTAGGTTGGTAGATTGGTGGGCTGGTCAGTCGCCTCCTGCGTCCCCCAATTTCCCAATTTACCAGTCTCCCAATTTACCAGCATCGCCTCGAACTCTTGCTGGGTCAGAATGCGCGGGTCGGTGCCGTAGCCATACTCCGACCCTCGATACTCCACGCCGCCCGTCGCCACGATTGTTGCCCCGTGGCGCACCTCACGCTCGCCATCGGGGCCGTGCAGCCGTGAGGTGAAGTTACCGGCGAAACCGCTGCTCTCCAAAAACTCGCTCTGCAGGTGCACAGTGATCAGGGAATGGCCCTCCACCCGTTCGACCGACTGCTGCAGGAGTGCCTGCGGATCGCGCCAGACCAATTTACCAGTTTCCCAGTCCACCATCCTCTTAATGTTCCGCAGGTTGCCGCCCAAGCGCTCCGTCCGTTCGATCAGGTGTACCGGGAAGCCCTGGTCGGCCAACGTCAGTGCCGCCGTCATCCCGGCCACCCCGCCGCCGATGACCAGGGCCGCCTTCTGCACCGTCACCTCGGTCTTGTGGAGCGGCTCCAATCGCAGCGCCTTTGCCACCGCCATCCGCACCAGGTCTTTGGCCTTCTCCGTCGCCGTTTCCCAGTCATCGGAGTGCACCCACGAGCACTGATTGCGAATGTTAGCCATCTGGAACATGCCGGGGTTCAATCCTGCCTGATGGATGCTGTCCTGGAACAGCGGCTCGTGGGTCAGCGGCGTGCAGGAAGCAACCACGACCCTGTTAAGACCAAGCTCTCGCGTCTGCTCCGTAATATGCTGTATCGAATCCTGCGAACAGGTGTACAGGTTATGCTCGGCGTGCGCCACCCCCGGCAGACTCGCCGCGTATTCCGCCACCGCTGGCACGTCGAGGAAGCCGCCGATGTTTGACCCGCAGTGGCAGACGAAAACGCCGATGCGAGGCTCCTCCTCGGTGACGTCCCGCTCCGGCGGATACACTACTTCCTCTGTGCAGGTCCAGCGGGCTGGAGACAGAGCCGCCCCCGCTGCCGCTGCCGCTCCACTGGCTTCGATCACTGATTCGGGGATGTCCTTCGGCTCACGGAACGGCCCCACGGCAAAGATCCCTGGCCGGCTCGTCTGGAGCGGCTGGAAGGGGAGCGTGCGGCAGAACCCATGCTTGTCCAGGTCGACCCCCAGCCGCCGCCCTAACTCGCGCACCTCCTCCGATATCTCCATCCCCACCGAGAGCACCACCAGATCGAACTCCTCTTCGCAGATTGCAGATTGCGAATTGCGGATTGCAGATTCCCTCCGCTCCCCTGTTTCCTGCTTCCTGCTTCCTGCTCCCTGCTCGCTTCCCTGCTCCGCGACGTACTTCAAGACGAGATTGTGTGTTCCGGGGTTTTCCTTTACAGACGAAATACGGCAGCGGACGTAGCGGATGCCGTATCGCTCCTGGGCTCGATGATGGTATTCCAGGTATCCCTTGCTGAAGGCCCGCATATCCATCATAAAGACGGTGACCTCGGTATCTGGCTCGTGCTCGATGGACATAATGGCCTCTTTGGTGGCGTACATACAGCAGATCGCCGAGCAGTAGTCGTGGGTCTGATCGCGGGAGCCAACGCATTGCAGGAAGGCGATCTTTTTCGGCACCTGCTCGTCCGAAGGACGCTGCACGTGGCCCTGCGTAGGGCCAGAGGCGCTCAGCAATCGCTCGAACTGGAGCGCGGTGACCACATTGGGATAGCGGCCCCAGCCGTACTCCGATGCCTGCCCGGCCTGGTAGAGCTCGTAGCCGGGAGCCAGGACAATCGCGCCAACCTGAATATCCTGAATGCGCTCTGTCATATCGTGGTTGATGGCGTCTGCCTGGCAGGTGTACCAGCAGCTCAAACACTCTGAACAGATGCCGCAGGCCAGGCAACGGGCTGCCTCCGCCTGTGCCTGCTCGTCGGTATAGCCCGCCACCACCTCCTTGAAAGTCGAGAGTCTCTCCTCGACCGGGAGCTCGTCCATCGGCACCCGGGGCTGAACTTGCACCTCCCCTCGCGCCACCCGCTCTTCAATCTCCGCTTGCGTCAGTGCGACCACCGGCAGTTCGGGCTTGGGGGGCGGCTCAAGTTCCTCCCCCCGCAAGTAGCGGTGGATGGACTCGGCAGCCTGGTGACCGGCAGCGACTGCCTCGATGACGAACGCCGTGCCGGTGGTGACGTCACCCGCCGCGAAGACCCCTGGCCGGGTCGCGGCCAGGGTGTTAGGGTTGACGGCGACAGTGGCCTGCTCTGTAATGCCGACCCCCGCACTCTCCGGGATAAAGGCCAGACCAGCCCGCTGTCCGACGGAGAAGATAACGTTGTCGCAGGGAATGAAGTGCTCCGACCCGGGAATCGGGACTGGGCGGCGGCGGCCCGTCTCGTCAGGCAACCCTTGCTCAGTGTGCACGCACTTCAGGCCACTCATGCACCCATCCCCATTCCCAACAACTTCCACAGGTGTGACCTGCCAGTGAAAGAAGATCCCCTCCTCCTCGGCGTGGCGCATCTGTTCCTCGTCGGCTGTCGCCTCCTCGCGGGTGCGGCGGTAGTAGATGTGCACCTCCGATCCCATCCGCATGGCAGTGCGCGCTACGTCCATCGCCACGTCCCCAGCTCCGATGACCGCTACCCGCTCTCCCAATTCCGGTGGATTGTCCAGCCGCACGTCGCGCAAGAACGTGGTATTGATCAGCACCCCTTCCAGGTCGGCCCCAGGGATAGGCAGGCGGATGCCTTCGTGGGCTCCCACGGCAATGAGCACCGCCTCGAATCCCTCGTGGAAGACGTCGTCCAGGTTATCCACCGTCGTGTTCAGCCGCAGTTCTACCCCCAGATCTACGATGTCCTGTACCTCACGGTCCACGATCTGGGAGGGAAGACGGTATTCGGGCACACCCACGCGCAGCATCCCGCCTGCTACAGGGAGTGCCTCGAAAACGGTGACTCCATACCCCAGCTTACACAAGTCCTGCGCGGCGGTGAGCCCGCAAGGTCCCGCGCCGATGATTGCCACACGCTCCTCATATCTGCGCTCAACCGACTCTGGCGGCACCCGGGGTTGGGCATAAACCTTGTCGGTGACGAATCGCTTCAGCGCCCGGATGTTGATCGGTTCGTCCAGCTTGCCCCGGTTGCAGGCGTCCTCGCAGCGGTGGTTGCAAATGCGGCCGCAGATGCCGGGGAACGGGTTGTCCTCTTTGATGACCCGCAGTGCGTCTTCGTAGCGGCCCTCGCGAATGAGGGCGATATAGCCCTGGGCGCGCTGGTGGGCGGGACAGGCATCACGGCAGGGGGAGATGCCCAACTTCTCGATGGCGTAGGCGTTGGGTACCGCCTGGGGATAGAGCTTGTAAGCTGCGTGCTGCTCGGCCAGTCCCTCGTCGAAGTGGCCGGGAATAATCACCGGACAAACACTGGCGCAGTCGCCACAACCGGTGCACTTGTCCAGGTCAATGTAGCGCGGGCGGGTCCGCACTCGAACGGTGAAGTTCCCGACCTCCCCACGCACCCCCATTGCATCACTATCCACCAGCAGTTCGATGTTGCGGTGACGGCCACAGTCTACCAGTTTGGGGCTCACGATGCACATCGCGCAGTCATTGGTGGGGAACGTCTTGTCCAGTTGTGCCATGTGCCCCCCGATGGCCGACTTGTTCTCGACCAGGTAGACCTTGTAACCGGCCTCGGCCAGGTCCAGCGATGCCTGTATGCCAGCGATACCCCCGCCGACGACCATGACAGCGCCAGTTGGGTTGTCACCTTGTTTGATGACCTGCTGCATTTCTACTTCCTCTCCTTGGTACATTGGTAGATTGGTAGGTCGGTGACAGATACCAATCTACCGGTTTCCCAATCTACCAACTTTCCATTTACCATTCTTGAGCGGACTCGGCCCCAACGCTCGCACCCGCTCCGTTATCTCTCGCACCGCCTTGGCAAACGTATTCCCCATGCCGCCGGAGACAAAGTACATCTCCAACCGTTTGCCGTCCAACCCGACCTCATCCAGCAAGTGCTTGGTATGCTTCACCCGCGCCAGCCCACGTTCATTCCCGTGCACGTGATGACAGTTGCCAATCGGGCATCCCACCACACAGACCCCATCTGCTCCCTGCTCGAACGCCTCCAGCAGATAGCGTGTGTCTGTCTTACCCGTACACGGCAACTTCACTAATTTGATGTTAGCCGGGTACTTGATATGCAGCGCGCCGGCTGTGTCGGCGGCCATATAAGCACAGTAAATGCACGTAAAAACAGTGATCTCAGGCTCGAAACCGTTGCTCTCCTCACTCATTGACACCTCATGCGTGAAACGTAAAGCGTGCTCACTCACTCACTGATCGCTAACTCGCCGGCTCGCTCACTCGCTCCGCCCACGCTCCCAGCGGCAGCCCCATAATCTGCTCATCCAGATAGGCGACCAACTGAATCGCCTTGGCCGGGCACTCCGCCGTGCAAGTACCACAGCCCGTGCACATCGCCGGGTCAATGTACGCCGCCCCCTTGATCCCTCCCACGCCATCGTCCGAATACCGCACCTTGGGAATCGTGAAGGGGCAGACGCGCACGCAGGTCAGACAGCCCACGCATTTGCCTTGATCCACCACCGAGACGACGCCGCCGAAGTAAAGCCGCGGCTTGGAGAGGATCGTGAGCGCCCTGCCCGCCGTTGCCTGCGCGTTGGTGATGCATTCCTCAATGAACTTGGGATAGTGGGCCATCCCACAGATGAAAACACCCTCCTTCGTGAAATCCATCGGGCGCATCTTGATGTGGTCTTCCATGAAGAACCCCTCGCTGGAGAGCGGCAGATCCAGGATACGGGCCAACTTCTCCGTCCCCTCAGAGGGCTCGATCGCCATGCTCAGCGCCAGCAGATCGGGGTGCAGCACGATCTCCTGTCGCAGAGAGGATTCCCATGCCACGACCTCTAGCTTTCCCCTCTCCCCCCTTGGCTGCCGGGGGGGGGGTGTCTCCCGCACTTGCGGCATGTGGGCCTCGTCGTAGCGGACAAAGATGACCCCGCGCTGCCGCGCCTCGGTGTAAAACGCCTCCCGGAAACCATAGGTGATGATGTCCTTGTAAAGAACAATCACCTTGCAGTCCGGGTTGAGCAACTTGATGCGGGTGGCGTTCTTCATCGTGTTTGTGCAGCACGTCCGGCTGCAATACTCGATCTCACCAGGCCGCCGCACACATTGGATGAACACGACCTCCTTCAAACCCACAATCTGCTCCGGCCGGTGAGTGATGATCTCCTCCAGGTCGAGAGCGGTGACGACGCGCTCATCCTGTCCCAGCAGATATACGTCTCCTCGCCACTCCCGTCCGCCGGTGGCCACGATGGTCACACCATGCTTGACCTCTACCTCGACCGTTCTCCCCCCCGCTTCGGGGGGGCCGGGGGGGGTAGTGTGCACCGTCGAACGGAACGCACTCACGCTGCCCTCGTGCGCGATCACCTCTGAATTGGTGAGGACGTCAATCCGCTCGTGGCCCAGCACCCGGTTGACGAGATCGCGCAGCAACCGTTGGGGATCGTCCCCTTCGGCAACGTAGTAGATGTGCTGCAGATTGCCGCCTAACCCCGACTCGCGCTCCACCAGGGTGACGTCGTATCCAGCGTCAGCGATATTCAGCGCCGCCGTCATACCGGAGACGCCGCCTCCGATCACCAGTGCCCGTCGGACAGGCTCAAGGGCCTGCTTATGCACCGGCTCGGCCAGCCGCGCCCGCGCCACCGCCACGCGGACCAGTTCCTTTGCCTCACGCGTGGCCCCCGCCGGATCGTCCACGTGTGGCCAGGCGCAGTGCTCGCGGATGTTCGCCATCTCCAACAGGTAGGGGTTCAGCCCGGCCTGGCGGACGACGCGCTGGAACAGCGGCTCGTGGGTGCGGTGGCTACAGGCCGCCACGACTACCCGGTTCAACCCGTGCTCCTCAATCGCCCGCCGCATCTGCTCCTGACCGACGTCCAGGCAAGCGTAGTCTATCGTCTCGACGTGAACCACGCTGGGTAGGCCAGCGGCGAAAGCAGCCACTGCATCCGTGTCCACGACCCCTGCGATACTTGGATAGCAGCGGCAAACGAAAACGCCAAGGCGTGGCTCCTCTCCCGCCACGTTCCGCTCTGGCGAAAGCTGATTGAGATCTGGCAGGAACGGGTACTCCCGCCCGTAAGCTCGCACACCGAGTTCGCTGGAAAGCAGGCGCATCACGTCACCGGCCGCGCCCGCTGCATCCAGGATCGTCTCCGCGATCTCTTTGGGCGAGGCGAACGTCCCACAGACGTAGATGCCGGGCCTGCTCGTCTCCAGCGGAGCGAACTTGTCCGTCTCGCAGAAGCCATAAGGGTTCAGCTCAATCCCTACCAGGTCGGCCAGGTCACGGGCTCCACGGGGCGGCAGCGCCCCTACTGAGAGCACCACCATGTCGAAACGGTTCTCCACGAACTCACCGTCCTCGTCTGGATAGCGCAGGATCAGGTCGCGTGTCTCCGGGTCCTCCCTGATCTTCGAAATGCGACAGCGTGTGTATTCTACCCCGTATTGCTTCTGTGCCTGCTCGTAGTAGGCGTTGAATTCTTTGTTGAAGGCCCGCTCATCCATCATGAAAATCTGACACTCGACGCCCTCGACGCGCTGCTTGGCTACCATGGCCTCTTTGGTGGCATACATGCAGCAGATGGAGGAACAGTAGGGATGCTTCTGGTCACGGGAGCCCACGCACTGAATCCAGGCAATGTGCTGGGGCAGTTTGCCGTCGGAGGGGCGCGTCACGATGCCCTCTGTCGGCCCAGAGCGGCTGGCAAGCCGCTCGTACTGCATCGAGTGGATGACGTTAGGAAAGCGACCGTATCCGAGTTCTTCGTACTCGGTCAGGTCCGAAAGTTCGTATCCCAGCGAGAGGATGATGGCACTGACGCCGATCTCATGCTCGGCTTCCTGCTCGTCCAGGTTCACCGCAGCGGTGGGACAGACGGCTTCACAGCGGCGGCAGGTATCACACCGTGGCACCTTGTCCACGACGTAGGCGTCCGGCAGCGCGCGGGGCGCCATCTTGTAGATCGCCTTGCGGGCCGTCAGGCCCACCTCGAATGGGCTCGGCAGGGACACCGGGCAGATGCCAGCGCACAGTCCACAGTTGATGCACCGCCCGGCATCCACGTAGGTAGGACGATGGCGCAGCGTCACCGTGAAATCTCCGGCATATCCCGCCACGTTGATTAAGTCTGTGTTGGTGAGAATCTCGATGTTGGGATGCAAGTTGTGATCCAGGAAAGCCGGCGAGATGGCTGGTCGCGTGCAGCCGTAGCCGTGGTCGGAGGTGCCCCGGCAGAGGACGCAGTCGTGGGTGGGGAACATGTAGCCCAGTTGTGCCACCCGGCCGCCTAGCCACGGCATGTTCTCCACCAGGTAAACCTTCAAGCCGGCCTCCGCCAGGTCAATTGCCGCACGCATGCCCCCCACGCCGCCACCGACGACCAGCACGGCACCGACAGGCTGCCGCTCATTTATGGGCATATCATCTCCCCACTCTTTGCCCGCTTCTTCACCTTCCCCCTTGTCCACTTGTTTCCTTGTATCCTTGTCTACTGATGTCGCGTATAATCAGGCAACAGGATGGGCGAAACCACCCCCGTATCCACCCCCGCCTGCTCCAACTCCCGGTTCCAGGCCTCCACGTGGGCCAACGTGGGCTGCCCCAGCTTCGCCTGCTGCGCGTAGGCCGCCGCCGAACGGCCAGCACGTCGCCCGAAAACGGTGATCTCCAGCAAGCTGTTGCCCATCAGCCGATTGTGGCCGTGCACGCCGCCGCTCACCTCACCGGCCATGAACAGGCCGGGAATCTCAGTAGAGCAATCGGCCCGCAGCCGCACGCCGCCGTTCTGATAGTGCAATGTCGGGTAGACCAGCATCGGCTCCTTCGTGATGTCAATGTCGAAGCGCCCAAACTGGCGCACCATCGCCGGCAGGTTCTTCTTAATCGCGCCGGGCCCCTGGATGATCTCGATCATGGGCGAATCCAGCCACACAGCCGGTTGCCCGGTGGGAGTGACGATGCCGTTGCCGCGCTCCTTGCACTCGCGGATGAAGGTCGCGGCCTCCACGTCCCGTGGCTCCAGTGGATAGACGAATTGCTCGCCGTTCTTGTTGACCGGCTGGGCTCCCAGTCCCCGTACTTTCTCCGTCACCAGCAGTCCCAAAATCTGCTCCGGGAACGCTGCCCCGGTCGGGTGGTATTGCATGGACTCCAGATAGCCCAGCGGTGTACCGGCGCGATAGGCCATCACTATGCCGTCGGCCGTTGCGCCATAGTGGTTGGTGGTCGGGAAGCCCTGGTAATGCAGCCGACCGCCCCCACCGGTTGCCATCACCACCGCCTTGGCCTTGATGTAATGATAGGCCCCGGTCTCCAGGTTCATCACCACCGCGCCGGCGGCTTGCCCCTTTTCATCCAGTACCAATTCGACGGCGGGGGCGAACTCGATCACGGTGATGCCTGTGGTGAGCCCGGTCGAACCGTCCTCCTCCCGGTTGCGCACCTCGTCCCGCAGAGTGCGCATAATCTCCGCGCCGGAATAGTCGCGGGCCGAGTGCATGCGCTTGCGGCTGGTACCACCCCCGTGCCGCTCCACCATCGTCCCGTCCGGCTCCTTATCGAACATCATCCCCAGGTCTTCCAGCCATTTGATGACGGAGGGGGCATCCATCACCAGTGCCTCGACCAGCTCGGGGACGTTGGTAAAGTGTCCACCGCCGATGACGTCCAGGTAGTGGATAGCTGGGCTGTCCTCTGGCCGGTCGGCAGCCTGGATGCCGCCCTGGGCCATCATCGTGTTGGCGTCGCCGAAGCGCAACTTGGTCACCAGGGTGACCTTGGCTCCGTTCTCCTGGGCCAGGAGCGCCGCCGAGGCCCCCGCGCCGCCCCCGCCGATGACGAGAACGTCGGTCTCGGCGAAAGGCTCGCTCAGGTCGAAATCGGGGCCAATGTGGGGACGTCCCTCGACGATGTCGGCCAGCTCCAGCGGCATGCGCTGCCCCTTGCTGACGCCCACGCGGATGGAGCGCATTTTTTCCTCAATATAGTCGGGATGGAAGGCGTTGAGTACACGCTCGCGTTCCTCCAGCGACATTGAGGGGAATGTCTCGCCGAGCCGTCGGGTACGAGTAGCCTCGACTTTACGAATGGATTCCTGCATCTCAGACGGATAACCGCTCACTGTCTGTCCTCCTTACTCCGGCTCGATGTCCCGCGCTGTGTACCTCGCGACCAATTCCTCTTTGCCGAGCTCTTTCAAATCCTCGATCTCGGCGTCGAATTTACCAGTCTTGATCTCCGCCAGCCGCTCCTGTAGATGTTTGGACCGGGGTGCCAGATAGCGGCCGTAGAGACGACGGGCCAGGATGGCGATGTTGTACTGAGCTTCCTCGGCCGGGCAGCGGGCCGCGCACAGACCACACATGATACAGTCGAACGAGATGTCGGCCATTTCGGCTATATCTCCCCGCATTCCGGCCGCCATGTATGTTCGCACGTCAATATCCTGGGGGCAGGCCTTGGTGCAGGCTCCGCAGCCCAGGCAGCGTAACACCTCCGGGTAGGTGGAGAACAGCGTGGTCGCCGTTGGTTCCAGTTGTGTGATGTCGTAGGTGACCCGCTGCGCCGGGAAGAATGGAATCTGCGCCAGGTACATGTTCGGCTGCACCACTGTCTGGCAGGCCAGGCCGAAGTAGAGTTTGGGGTCGCCTCCAATACGATAGGCAGTAGCGCACGCCCCACAGAAGCCCCCCCGGCATCCCACGCCCCGGATGAGTTTGTAGCCTGCGTATTCCATTGCCTTCATGATCGTCAGCGTGGGCGGCACCATGTATTGTTTTCCCATAATGTAGACGGGGATCAGGTCAACCTCGGTTACTTCGGGTTGCTTCTCGGTCTCCATAAGTCCTCTCCTTGCGAAGACACGAAGACAAGGAGACACGGTGACAAGGAGACCTTCACCTTGTCACCTCCTCCCCTTGCCCCCTTGTCACTCCTCCCCCACCTCCATCCACTCATCCTCGCGGAAGGTGACCAGCGGCAGGGGCTCCTCGACACTTCGCCCAGGCACGTACTCAAACGCCTCCTGCACCTGTTGCCCAATGGCGCGGAAGACCCGTCCCACGGGCAGCTCTGCCGGACAGCCGTTGGTGCACATCCCACAGCCGATGCAGGAAAGTACCATGTGGTTGAGGCGGGTCAGATGGAAGAGCATCGTATCAGCCGGCAGCCGGTAGGCTCCCTTGCGGTTCGCCCAGTTCATATATTGGATCGGCTCGTGATCGAAGACGGGGCTCTCGAAGAGGCACGTCTTACAGTAGCATAAGGGGCAGACAGTCATGCAGTTGTGGCAGCGCACGCAGGCGGCGAAGACTCCTTCGATGCCTTCCTGCTCCAGCCGCTGGCGTATCTCGGCGAAGCGAGCGTCACGCACCTGAGTGCGGGCTGCGATCACCTGCTCCACCACGTCGGCTCGCCGCTCCTCCCCCCTTTTCATCCCCCCCATCGGGGGGGAAAGAGGGGGGGACAATGCCTCAGCGATCTCGTCGGGTAGGGTGACCGGGATGCCTGCGGTCAGGTCCGCGCCGAACAATTCCAACGTGATGTCGGCGTTTTCGACCTGCGGTTTCTCGCACATCTGACAGGCATCGCGGAAGGTGTACCCTTCCTGCGGGGCCAGTTCACCGTTCTGAGCCGTGGTCAGCAGCGCGGCCATATCCACCCGGCCGTTGTTTTGCATCGCGGTGTAGACCGGCACGTCGTAGGTGCCCAGGCAGTCCACGCCTATGGTCACCAAATCGTCCATGCTGGCCTGCTGGAGTTTGACCAGTTCCACCAGCGCCCGCAGTTCGCACGGACGCAGCATCACGCCGATCTTGCCGCGTGGCTCGCGGACGGAGACGCGACCTGCCACGCGCGCCGCGTTCAGCCCCATCACCGGAGCTAGTGGGTTGGCCGCATCCAGCAGGTCAGAGTCGGCCACCAGCGCGGGGGTGACTGTACCGGCTGGTGTCTCCATCGGCACCAGCAGCGCGTCCATCACATCGGCCTCCAATAATTGCTTGAGGAAACCTCGCACGGCGGCCAGTGTATCGTTGTTCTCAACCGGAATTACTGTTCTCATTCCATTTCCCCTTTGCGATCTGCGATCTCGAATTGCAATCTGCTCACACTGCCCATTTCTGTCGCATCGGGTTGGGCCCCTTTTCCTTGAGGAACTCCGTCATCTTCGTGACCGTCTCGGCGAAGCGTCCTCCCTCGCTGGCGCTGATCCAGCGCAGCCAGACCCGGTCCTCATCGAGGCCTGCGCTCTTGATAATTTCCTTTAGCGCGACGATGCGCCGCCGGGCTTTGTAGTTGCCCGACTGGTAGTGACAGTCACCGGGATGGCAGCCGCCGATGAGGACGCCGTCGGCCCCGTCCAGGAGCGGCTTGAGCACGTAGGTGGGGTCCACCGAACCGGAGCACATCAGACGGATGATGCGCACGTTGGGCGGGTACTGGATACGGGATGTGCCTGCCAGGTCGGCACCCGTGTATGTACACCAGTTGCACAGAAAGGCGACGATTTTGGGTTCGAAATTGGTTTCGGCCATATATGCCCCCTTGACAGATTGAGCAAACGTATTGTCACAGTCGAGAGACTGTTTTCTTGCCAGGCCCTGACGCGCGTCAGGGTTTGGTTTTTACAAGAGCCTTATCAGCGCCTCTGGCGCCAGTCCATAGCCACCGCTGCGCTCCGTCAACTCACTCCGTACTTATCCTTCGATCACAGCCACTGCTTCATCAATCGCCAGACGGACCTCATCTTCCGCTTCTCTGGAACCGGCATGGCACAGTTGATCAAATAGGCCTGCCAACCTCTCCCGTTCGCTGTCCGTCAAGCTGGTGGGGTTCAGGATCGGCAATCGATCCATTTCACGAGGCTCAACCTTGACAGTATCACCACCATAGGTTCGTCCCACGCAACGGAGAGAGTCCTTGGCAGCCAGTGAATTGAGCAGCGCCAGCAACACCTTGAGCATAATCTCGTCCTGACCGATCGCAGGATCAGGATAAATACACAGGAATGCATTAAGCGCCAATACATTCGCTTGGTTGTAGATAAAACGCGACCGCTTGCGGCTAAGATAAGTGAAATAGATAGGAGCAGGGGCTCTCTGCTCCATAGCATACCAGAGAGAACGAGTCTTGACCAAACTGCGCTCGTGTAAACCACATGCTTCGCCATACTGGATATAACGTGCTTCAGACGTGCCAGATACCACCGGCCCTGTCAAGTACAGCAACCAACGTTTCTGCCCCTCACGCCCTAGCCGATCAAAATCAGCATGGCTGAAGACATATCCGGGGGCTTGGCGCGTTCTGGTGAGCACAGGGCGTAGGGTCGCCTTCTCCAGACCCCATTCGGTCACCTCACTATCGGAGAGAACAAAAAAGTCATTAGCGCCGGTGGCAATGCCGCGCACGATACGCGCAACACTGGAAAGAGGAACAAAGTGTCCATCATCAAAGCGCCCATTCTCTCGTCCCACGATTGTCCACTTGCGGCGTGGTTCCAGTTCGGAGAGGGGGATCTTGCGGCTGGTTCCCCATTCGGCAATGGTGTCATCATGATGTTCAATAGCCTGAAGTAGCGGTTCTGCACCGGGCCACTCTTGCACTCGGATAAAGGTAAAAGTGTCTGTGGCGGGGGTTTCGCTTCCTTCCGCGAGCGTGATGCAGCCTGCCGTGTCAACACCTTCGAAAACGGAGAGCGCCTCATCAAATGTGACAATAGCCCGCAGGTGCAACTGCTGGCGAATGAACGCCTTGACCTGGCGACTATAAGATGCCTCGAACACCACAGCGGGCATAATGAACGCCATCCGGCCTGTCGGAGCCAGCATCCGGGCAGCCTGCACAAAGAAGTAGGCAAACAGGCTCGAAAAACGGCTGAGCCGTATACCGTATTCCTGCTTCATCACAGCAGCCCAGGATGCTTTGTAGGTTTCGGGGAGGTAATGGTGCCGCGTATAGGGCGGGTTGCAGATGATGGCATCGAACTGGTTGGGGAAGGCAATTGGAGCAGCTATTTCCAGCCCCGGCAAGGGCATTTGTCTGGTTCCCACTGTATAGGTCGCAACGGGTTCCTTCAACATCGTGAGATGCTCTCGCTTGGGCACCAGGAAATCACCCAGTTGCAGGCGAGGCTGGGCGTCGGGATAGCGCAGCAATACGTTGACCAGGCCCATCAAAAAAACCAATGGGCTTAGTTCTACGCCGGCCATCTGTCTTCGCGAAACCGCTGCCGCCCCCAGATCGTGTAACCGATGCAGTGCTTCCAACAGCAGAACGCCAGAGCCAAAGGCAGGATCCAAAACGGAATCGTCGGACGATTGGATCGCCCACTGTGTCATCAGTTGAGCCACTGACCTGGGTGTCCAGAATTGGCCCAACGTGCGGCGGGCATCCTGGGACACCCACGAAGTGTAAACATCGCCAATGACGTCGCCCTGCTCAACATGTAGTGCAGTCGCCAGAGCAGCCAGGCTAGACATCTGGATAACTGCCTCAGCTTGCACAGTCAAATCGTCTAAGTAAGAGAATGGCAGTGGGGTAATACCTAGATCGTTGAGCAAGCTATTGCTCCTAGCCAGGATAAGCCCGGCTGGCGCCACATCAGGCAATAGGCCGGCATCCAGGCAATGACAAACCAGAGCACGCAACACCAGGTTGAGCGCAGCCTGTCGGGCTACCACACTCCTGTCAGCCCCGTCGTCCCAACCGTAGAATGCTGTCCATTGCACGAGACCATTGTCGGCGCTTTTGGACACCGCCTGCTCCAATAGGTCGGCGATGGGCAACGTCAGTGTCTCCAACAACGAGCGAGCGTTCGTCATCGCAATCGATTCCCAAGCTCTGTGGTGATCTCCCCACGTCCCCTCACCCCACCAACGCATCTACCTGCGCCAAAATCTGCGCCGGCGTAAAGTGGTGCAACTGGATCGCCTTGGAGGGGCAGGCTGAGGCGCAAGCCCCGCACCCCTTGCACAGCACCGCGTTGATGCGCGAGACTTTCCACAGCGGATCAAGCGCCGCCGCGCCGAATGAGCACACCTCCACGCACATGCCGCACCCGGCGCACAATTCGTCGTCCACCGCTGCTATGGCCGATTCCACCGGTACCGTGCCCCGCAGGAGTGGGATGAGCGCGGAGGAGGCGGCGGCTTTCGCCTGAGAGACGGTGTCAGGAATGTCCTTCGGCCCCTGGCAGCAACCGGCCAAAAAGACGCCGTCCACCGCCGTGTCCACCGGCCGCAGTTTGGGATGTATCTCCAGGAAAAAGCCATCGGCCGAGCGGGGTAACTTGAGCATACCAGAAATGTCGTCGGCGTCGGAACGGGCTTCCATGCCCACCGCCAGCACCACCAGGTCCGCCTCAAAGTCGAACGGTCGCCCTAGCAGCGTGTCCTCGCCGGCCAACACCACCCTGTCCCCGCGCCGGTAAATTTCCGAGATGTTACCGCGCCGGTAGCGCACTCCTTTGGCCCGTGCCTCGTCGTAGAACTCTTCGGCCCCTTTGCCAAAAGTGCGCACGTCTATATAGAATACCGTCACGTCGGTTTCGGGCAAAAGTTCCTTCACCTGGTGAGATTGCTTGGATGTGTACATGCAGCAGACCCGCGAGCAGTACGGGTGGCCTATCTGCGCGTCCCGTGAACCGACGCACTGGATGAAGGCAATGCGCTTGGGTGTCTGCCCGTTCACGCTCAGGTCTCCCGCGATCAGCTTCCGCTCCATCTCCAGCGAGGTGATGACGTTGGGGTACTGCCCATAGCCCAACTCTGGCTTGCGGTGCGGGTCAAAGATGTCGTAGCCGGTGGCGATGACGATAGAACCTACGCTCAGACTTGTATCCTTGTCTACTTGTATACTCTTTACCGTGACCTCAAAATTCCCCACGTATCCCTCCACCCCGTCCACCTGCGAGTTTAGCAGGACGGTGATGTTGGGGTGAGATTGGACGCGCTCGATCAGCGGCTCCAATAGTTCCGGCACCGATTCCAGGGTGGGAAAGGTGCAGTCGAGTTCCGCCACGCGCCCGCCCAGGTGGTCGCCCTTCTCCACCAGATAGGCCGGGAAGCCGGCATCTGCCACGTCGAGCGCGGCGAACATTCCGGCGACGCCTCCACCGATGATGACCGCGCCTGGTGTGACCCCGACCTCCCGCTCCTCCAGCGGTTCCAATCGGGCGGCCTTGGCTACCACCGAAGCGACCAGCCACTTGGCTTTTTCCGTCGCTTTGTCTCGGTCTGTGTGCACCCATGAGCACTGTTCGCGGATGTTTGCCATCTCCACCAGGTACGGGTTAAGTCCCTTTTGTTGCGCTGCGCCTCGGAAGGTAGGATTGTGCATGCGGGGCGAGCAAGAGGCCACCACTACCCGGTTCAGTCCCAATTCCTCGATATCCTGCTGGATCAGCCCCTGTCCGGGGTCGGAGCACATGTACAGGTAGTGCCGGCCCACGACGACGTTGGGCAGCGTGGCTGCGAACTCGGTCACCTGTTCCACGTCCACGGTCGCGGCGATGTTTGTGCCGCAGTGACAAATGTACACACCAATACGGGGCTTAGGTTCCATATTTTGGTCCTATCGCTGACGTTTCACGTTTGACATTTGACGTTTCATATCTTACGCTCTACTCCTCACCCAGAGCCAGATTGACCAGCTCCATAATATCCATCACCTGTAACTGTTCGTCCAGCCCCTGTACCTTGACCGCGTCCTCCAGGGTCAGCAGGCAAAAGGGACAGGCCACGGCCAGTACATCGGCTCCCGTCTCTGCCGCCTCGTGCACTCGCTGGAAGGCCAGCCGTTCCTCAATGTTGGTTCCCTCGGCCCACATGCGCCCGCCGCCTCCCTCGCAGCACAGGCTGCGCTCCCGGTTGCGGTCCATCTCCACCAGTTCGACGCCGGGGATGGATTGGATGATAAAGCGTGGTTCGTCAAAGACGTGGTTTTGCTTGCCCAGGAAGCAGGGGTCGTGATAGGTGACCTTTTTGTTGACCTCGTGCGATAAATTCAACCGTCCCTGCTCGATCAACTCGGCGATGAGCTGTGTATAGTGCAGCACCTCAATGCCGTCCAGGCCATATTCGTTTTTGAAGGTATTGAAACTATGCGGAGAAGTGGTCACCAACCTGCTCGCCCCCACACTGCGGATCAGTTCCCCGTTTTCCTCGACCAGCATCTCGAACAGACCCACCTCGCCCATACGCCGCACTTCGTTGCCGCTGCAACTCTCCTCGGTGCCCAATGTACCAAAGTCCAGCCCGGCCTGATTAAATGCTTTTACCAGTGCCCGCGCTACCGGCTGTACTCTTGGGTCGTAAGAGGTCGTGCAGCCGACAAAGTAGAGTAGGTCGCATCCTTCCTGGGCAGGCTTGATCTCTAACCCCTCGCCCCAAGCTGTCCGGTCTTCCCGCGCCATACCGTTGGGGTTCCCCTGGCGGAAGATGCCCATCAGGGCGGTGCCAATCGTCTCCGGGATGCGCCCGCTCTCCACCAACTGTCCGCGCAGGCTGATGATCAGTTCCGCCGGCTTGACGTCCTTGGGGCAGCGCTCGACGCAGGTAAAGCAGGTGGTGCAATCCCATAGCTCCTCGTGCGCGTTCACGTCCAGTTCCGGCTCCACCAGCATCTGGTAAATCATACTGCGGATGTTTAGCACCGTTTTGCGGGCCAGCGGACAGCCGCCGGTGCACTTGCCGCACTGGATGCAGCCGAAAAGCTCCAATTGTTCGGCCATTGGCTCGGTCTTCAATCTCATCCTCCTACCTTACGCATACCTGTTGCGTGTTGCGTCTCTCTTTCTCGCTGCGCAAGCACTCGCAGCGCCGAGGAAGCGGCCGCCTTGGCCTGAGCGACCGTGTCCGGGATGTCCTTGGGCCCCTGGCAACAGCCTGCCATAAAGACCCCGTCCAACGATGTATCTACCGGTCGGAGCTTGGGATGCGCCTCCTGGAAGAATCCATCCGGGGAACGTTTCAAACTGAACTGCGTCGCCACCTCCGCCGCGTCGGCCCGGGGGACGACCGCCGTCGCCAGCACTACCAGGTCGGCCTCAACCTCGATGGGCTGTCCCAGCAGTGTATCCTCTGCCAGCACGACCAATCTGCCATCTTGCCGGTATATCTCGGCCGGCTCGCCGCGCCGGTACGTCACTCGTTCGTGCTTGACCCGGTCGTAGAATTCCTCGTACCCTTTGCCAAAGGCCCGCACGTCCATGTAAAAGATGGTGATGTTGGCGTCGGGGACTTTATCTCGCACCAGGTGGGCGTGTTTGGCGGTATACATGCAGCAGATGCGGGAGCAATAGGGCACGCCGGTGTGTGGGTCACGGGAACCGACGCATTGGATGAACACCACGTCCTTTGGTTTTTCGCCGTTGACGGTGATGTCTCCCATCGTGGGGCCGGAGGCGGACGAAAGCCGCTCGAACTCTAGCCCGGTCATCACCTCCGGGTAGACGCCGTAGCCGAACTCCGGCTTGGTGCGCGGGTCAATCAGGTCGTAGCCGGTGGCGACGACGACGGATGCCACGTCCAACTCGACCATTTCCTCCTGCATATCGTGATCAATGCAGTGTTTTTGGCAGATATAGACGCACTGGTTACACTCGGAGCAGACGCCACAGGACAGACACCGCCTCGCCTCCGCTCGCGCTTCTTCCTCGGTCAGGCCGGCATATACTTCGCGGAAATCGCGCACCCGTTCGGCTACGGGTTGCTCGCGCATCTCGTGGCGCAGTGCCGCCGAGGCTGCACCGGAAGTGATTTTGGCTTGCGCTTCTTCCTCGTCGAGCGTCGCTACCTCGATTTCGCGTTCTACCTCCACTGACTCGCCGCGCAGATAAGCATCTATTGAGCGGGCCGCTCTGTGGCCCGCCGCGATAGCGTCAACCACGAACGCCATCCCCGTCACGGCGTCGCCGCCAGCGAAAAGCCCTGGCACGTCGGTCGCCAGCGTTACCGGATCAGCGACGATAGTGTCCCCTCGCCTCCGCGCGACCCCTTCCGGTAGACCGTTCAAGTCGGGCCGCGCCCCAATGGCAAAGATGACGACGTCCGCGGGCATATCGAACTCGGAGCCGGCGATGGGCACGGGCCGGCGGCGTCCGCTCTCGTCCGGCTCACCCAACTCCATGCGCACGCAGCGCATACCGCTCACGTTGCCATTCTCGTCGCCCAGGATCTCGAGCGGATTGGTGAGAAAGTCGAAAAGCACACCTTCGTCCTCGGCCTGGTGCAATTCCAGGGGCTGGGCCGGCGCTTCGGCACGCGAGCGCCGGTAGACGATGTGCACCTCAGCGGGTGTACTTCCTTTTGCTTGAGCCTGCTGCGTGCCAACGCGTAGGGCTGTGCAGGCCGCATCCATCGCCACATCGCCACCGCCTATCACCACTACTCGCTTGTCTGTTAAGTCTGGATACTGACCCAGGCTGGCCTCCCGCAAGAAATCAATTGCAGAGAGCACCTGGGGTAGGTCAACGCCCGGTATGGGCACCCGCATCCCTCGATGTGCGCCGACCGCGATGAAAACGGCGTCGTAGCCATCGCGCAGGAGCGCCGCCATGTCGTCCACCCGGTGGTTCAGTTTCAACTCGACGCCCAGCGCCAGGATGTCGTCAATCTCCTTCTGCACCAGCTCGTATGGCAGCCGGTAGGCCGGGATACCCACGCGCATCATGCCTCCGGCCACCGGCAGCGCCTCGAGGACGGTCACGGTGTGTCCTTTCAGTGCCAGGTACTGCGCACAGGTGAGGCCGGCCGGGCCAGAACCGATCACCGCCACCCGTTTCCCCGTCTCTTCCACATCCGGCCTGGGGATTTCGATCTCGTCAGGGTGTGCCAGCGCCCAGTCGGCGACGAACCGCTTCAGCCGCATAATACTGACCGGCTCGTCCACCTTGCCCCGCGAGCAAGCTTCCTCACATTTGTGGTTACAGACTCGTCCGCAGACGGACGGGAAGGGGTTTTCCTCGCGGATGGCGCGGTATGCGTCGGCGAAGCGCCCCTCGCGGATGAGGGCGATGTACCCTTGCGCTCGCTGGTTGATGGGGCATGCATCCCGGCAGGGGGCACGTCCGCTTTTATTGATCACGAAGGCGGCGGGAATCGCCTGAGGAAACCGCCGATAAATCGCCCTACGAGTGTCCAGGCCCAGGTTGAACAGATTCGGCATTTCCACCGGGCAGACTGTGGCACAATCGCCGCAGCCCGTGCAACTATCCACATCCACGTAACGAGGTTTTTTCTTCAAGGTCACGTGGAAATCCCCTGCTTCCCCTGCGATAGAGAGCACCTCGTAGTAAGTCATCAAGTTGATGTTGGGATGGCGGCCTACGTCTACCATCTTGGGCGTCAGGATACAGGACGAGCAGTCCAGTGTGGGGAAAGTCTTGTCCAATTGAGACATCCGGCCACCGACAGAGGACTCTCGCTCGACCAGGTAGACCTTGTACCCGGCATCGGCGATATCGAGAGCGGCCTGGATGCCGGCGATGCCCGCGCCGATGATCAATGCTGCCGGTTTGCTTCGATCCATTCTCTAATCTCCAGGCTCTAGCCCTCGATGCTCACCGCGTCCAGCATGCGGTACACCTGTCCCAGCGCGACTCCCACCTGATAGCTGGCCTTGTTCGGGCAGGCGGTGACGCACGCGCCGCAGCCCTGGCACAGCACCTCGATCACCTCGGCGTAATGTGCCCCCGGCTCCAGCACGCGCGCCTCGTAGGGGCAGACCTCGACGCACTGGCCGCAGGCGGAGCACAGACGGGTGTTCACCTGCGCCACCGACCTGGGCGCTTCCAGCCTCTTTTGCGCCAGCAGTGCCGCCGCCCGCATCGCCGCCCCCTGTGCCTGCACAATCGTCTCTTCGACAAAGCGGGGCGAGTGGGCCAGGCCGCACATAAAGATGCCACGCTTGGTGAAGTCCAGCGGCCGTATCTTGGGGTATTCTTCCTGGAAGAAGCCGTTCTTGTCCAGCGGCACGCCCAGCACCTCGGCCAGTGCTCGATTATCGTTGGGGGCAATCCCCGTGCTCAATACCAGCATTTCGGCGCGGATGACCACTTCCTCGCCGGTGATGGGCTCCTTCAGCCGGACTGTCAGGCTCTCTTCGTCTGCCGATATCTCGGGCTTATTGGGCAACTCATAGCGCAGGAAGACTACGCCCTGGTCCCGGGCCTCCCGGTAGTGGTCCTCCCGGAAGCCGTAGGTGCGCATCTCGCGGTAGAGGACGAAGACGTTAGCCCGCGGATTCTGCTCCTTGATCTTGAGCGCGTTGGCGATGGCCTTCGAGCAGCAGACGCGACTGCAATAGGGCTGCTCCGGCTCTCGCGAGCCCACACACTGGATCATCACCACAGATTGCAGATTGCGAATTGCAGATTGCAGTCTCGAATTTGCAACTTGCAATTCTAACTCCCGCTGTGTCACCACCCGCGAATCTTGGCCGTATAGATACTCGGTTGGCGTGACCTCGTGTCCGCCGGTGGCGACGATGATAGCCCCGTGCTGCAACACTTCCTTCTCCCCGTTGGACAAGGCCACGCTCGTCTCGAACTGGCCCGCCCACCCGGAGACGGCCTCGACTTGCGCTTCCTTATAGATGTGGATGCGCTCGTTGCTCCTGACACGCTTCACCAATTCCTGTAGAAACGCCTGCGGGTCATCCCCCTCCAGTGTATACCGCAACTCCCGTAACTGACCGCCCAGTTCCTCTGACTGCTCTACCAGGTCCACCTCGTGTCCCATCTCAGCCAGGCTCAGAGCGGCAGTCATCCCCGCCAACCCTCCGCCAATGACTAAGGCCCGTTGCGACACTCCCTCGGCCACAAGTTGCTGCGGCTGGTTCAGGCGGACACTAGCTACTCCCATCTCTACTAACTCTTTGGCCTTGCCGGTGGCGACCCCGTTCCCCTGGTGCACCCAGGCGACCTCTCCGCGCAGGTTGACCCGTCCCAGCAGGCCGGAGTTCAGCCCGGCCTGGCGCATCATCCTATCGAATGCAGGCTGGTACAGACGGGCCGCACACCCCGCGACCAGCACTCGGTTAAGTTCGTGCTCCGCCACCGCCTGGCCGATCTGTTTCAAGCCGCTGGCAAGGCAGGCGTTGTCAAGTGATTGTACCAGCGCCACGTCCCGCAGCCCCTGTGCGTGAGCAGCTAGCGCTTCCAGGTCAATCGCTGCGCCGATCTCGCCCCGGCAGTCGCAGAGGAAGACACCGACGCGAGGCCATGCCTCGGATACATCTTGCTTCGCTTTCTCCTCTTCCCTGGGTAGGGTGGGGGAGGGGGCTGCGAGGAACCGGGCTGCACTGGCGGCTGCTGACGAAGCCTCCACTACCGTCTCAGGGATGTCCTTCGGCTCGCGAAATGCGCCGCTCACCAGGATACCTGGTTGCGAGCTCTCGTTGGGAGCGAAGCTGTCCGTCACACAAAAGCCGTATTGGTTCAGTTCGACTCCCAGTGACTGCCCCAACTGCTGGAGACCCACCGGCGGTGCGAAGCCCACCGATAGCACCACCATGTCAAAGTCCTCGTCCTGAAGATTGCCGTCCTCGGTCACGTAGCTCAACTGCAGGTTCCGCGTCCGCTGGTATTGATGGATCGAGGAGACCATGGAGCGCCGGTAGGTCACGCCGTCCAGCGCTTCGACCGCGTTGAAGTACTCGTCGAAATCCTTGCCGTGGGCGCGAATGTCAATGAAGAAAACCGTCACGTCCAGGTCGGGCCGCAGCCGCTTGGCGACCGCGACTTGCTTGGCCGTGTACATGCAGCAGACCGAGGAGCAGTAGCCGCACCCGATGGAGTCGTCACGCGAGCCGACGCATTGGATGAAGGCGACGCGCCGGGGCGGCTGCCCATCCGAAGGGCGGACGATGTCGGCTCCCGTGGAGCCGGAGAAACTGACCATGCGCTCGAACTGGATACTGGTCAGCACGTTGTCGTAATGGCCGAAGCCGAACTCCCCCTTCCGGTGGGCATCGAAAGGCTCGAAGCCGGGGCTGAGGATGATCGCCCCGGCGACGACCGAAGTCGTCACTGCGTCCATCTCCAGATCGATCGCCGCTGTGGGACAGACCTCGACGCACCTCCCGCAGCGGGTGCAGTAATCCATGTCAATGACGTAGGCGGGGGGGATCGCCCGCGTCGGCGGACGGTAGATCGCTTTGCCCCTGTCCAGATCGCCCTCGTACCGGTCGGGCCGCTCCACCGGGCAGACCTGAGCGCACAAACCACAGTCGTCGCACAAATCCACGCGCACATAGCGCGGCTTGTGCCGCACCGTCACGGTAAAGTTCCCCGGCTCCCCCTCCACGCTCACCACCTCGGCGTAGGGCAGGATTTCGATGTTGCGATGCAAGTCACACTCGATGGTGGGGCAGTAGGCCGCCCGGCCGGGCAGCATCAGGCACAGGCCGCAGGAGTTGGTGGGAAAGGTCAGGTCCAGCAGGTGCATCGAGCCGCCGATGCCCGGCGCGCTATCCAGCAGGTAGACTTTGTGCCCCGCCTCCGCCAGCAGCAGCGCCGACTGCATGCCGCCGATACCCGCGCCGATCATAAGAACTGCATCACTTCGCTGAGACTTGCTTTTGTCGTTTGCCATGCGTTTCCTCAAAACGGTGTTGCGTATCACGTGCTATGTGAGAAGACCCCGCTGCTGCAGCAGCGGGCGCGGGTCCACCGCGTGCTTGGCCAACCATTTCCCCACGCCGTCCAGACCGAAGGCCAGCGCCATCAACTCGGTGAAATAGAACACGGGCGCTTTTTCCCCCGCCGCCTGGCGCGTATCCAGGTTGATCTGGCAGATGCCGCAGGCGGAGGCGATGCAATCGGCCCCGGCCTCGATGGCCCCTTCGACGATCCTGGTCGAGAGGTTCACGACCACGTCGCTGATGGAGAGCGTCATGCTCGCCCCGCAGCAATCCACCTTGTAGGACCAATCAACCGGCTCTGCTCCAATCGCCTCCATCAGCCGATCCATCGTCGTCGGGTGCTCCGGGTCGTCCCAGCCGGTCTTCTCCGGCGGGCGCACCAACACACAGCCGTAGTAGCACGCCACCTTCAGCCCCTCCAGTGGCTTGGCTACTTTCGCCCGGATCGTTTCGATGTCGAGATCGTGGCTGAGCACATCCAGGACGTGGCGAGGCCGGCCCTTCCCGGTATACTGGAAGTTTAGCAGCCCTTCCATCTTGCGCCGCCAATCCTCGTCCTCGCGGAGCGCGTTGTCGGCAGACATGGAGTTCTGGTAGCAGGCCGGGCAGGGGATAAGCATGTCCAGCCCTGCCTCCTGGGCCAGCGCCACGTTGCGCCCTGGCAGCGCCAACGACAGTTCGTGATTGAGACTGTGCGCCGACGAGGCCCCGCAACAGTTCCAGTCCTCCAACTCCAGCAATTCGATGTCCAGGGCCTCACACACCGCCTCGGTGGAAAGGCCAAATTCGACCGATGTGGTCTTGGCCGTGCATCCGGGATAATACGTGTACTTCACCTGCCCTCCTCCTGCTCCTCTGCTTCCCTGCTCCGCCACTAGCCCCCCGCCTCATCGTACAATTTCCTCACCTCTCCCAGCCGCTTAATCCGCTCAGGCAGGAACGAAATCTTGCCCTTCAGGATGAGGCTCATGCCCATCACCAGGTCGGAGAACAGGTCCCGGCTGAGTAGTTTATACTCCGTCAGCATACTGAGTTCGTGCACCCGTCCCCACAGCTTGATGCTGTCGAGAAAGGACCGGTGCAGCGCATAGACCGCAGGCTCTGGTTTGTATCCCTCTCCCAGCGCCATGTGTCGCAGCGTGTCCATCACCGGCGCCAGCCGGATGTGGTTTGGGCAGCGGGTACCGCACGTCTCGCAGCTCACGCACATCCAGATGGCAGAGCTGCCCAGCACCTTATCCCTCTGACCCAGTTGGATCAGCCGCAGCAATTGGGCCGGCTTGTAGTCCATCACGTACGCCGTCGGGCAACCGATGGTGCACTTTTGGCAGTAAAAGCAGGCGTGAACATTCTCCCCGCTCCGTTCCCGCATGGTGTCCCTGAACGTGAGATCGGTTCCTACCGAAATCGTCATCGTTTTCTCCTGCAGAAACCCGGTTTCTAGAATTCTCCCGAATGTTCCACCAATCGTAGCACCAAGACCGCCATATCCAGCGTCTCGCCGCTATTGGTGATAAAGTAATCGCGCAGTGTTACCTCGTGCTGGAAGCCCAGGTCCTGGAAAGCCTTGATGACCCGCCCCTGGGTGGTCACGACCTCGGTATACAGTTGCTGCAATCCCACACGGCGGGCGATTTCGATCAGGGTGCGCAGCATCAGCGTGCCGATGCCCTGCCGGCGGTAGGCATGGTCGAGGAAGATGCGCACCCATGCCAGGTGACGATGGTACCGCTCGCGGAAGTGGAGAGTAGCGTCGCCGACGATTTGCTCGTTCACAATCGCAACCACGGGGAAGACTCTGCGCAGGTCCAGGTTGTCTACCCAACTTTCGACCACGGCCGGGTTGCCCGCATCCTCGCGAAAATAGTCCAGGTCTTCCTTAGAGGCCCGGCCAAAGAGATCTACCAGGCCCTGCTTGTCCTCTACGGTCAGCGGGCGCAGCAATAGTCGAGCCCCGGTGGGCAGTGTCTTCACTTTGCGATAATGTGTTAGTTGTTCCCAAACATCCGCCATTTTCGCACCTCCCTTTTGTCACCGCATCAGCTAACCAACACATCCGCCATCGCCAGAATCTGCTCCGGCGTCCAGTTGTATATCTGGCTTGCTTTGTTAGGGCAGGCCACCACACAGGCCCCGCAGTTCTGGCACAGCGCCGCGTTGATCGTGACGATGCCGCGCATCGGATCAATCGCTCGTGCTTCGTAAGGGCACGCCTCCACGCACACGCCACATCCGGAGCATACCTCCTCGATGACGTAAGCCACGGTCGGCTCCTGGATCATCTCATCGTGGGAGAACAGTTGCAGCACCTTGGCAGCAGCGCCTGATGCCTGCGACGTTGCCTCCGGGATGTCCTTCGGCCCCTGGGCCGCTCCGGCCAGGAACACTCCTGCCGTCAGGCTCTCCACAGGGCGCAATTTGGGATGTGCCTCGCTGAGAAAACCGTTCTGATCCACGCTAACCCTCAGTGTCTGCGCCAGCTCTTGCACCTGTCGGCTGGGTGCCATCGGAGTCGCCAGCACCACCAGGTCAGCCGCCACCTCCACTGGCTGGCCGCTCAGCGTATCGGCTCCCCACACCACCACTTTGTCCCCATTCTGGAAGACCTTGCTCACCTTGCCCCGTAGGTACAAGATGTCGTGCTCCTCCATCGCCCGCTGGACATATTCATCATATCCCTTGCCTGCCGAGCGGATGTCAATGTAGAAAACGTAGGCTTGTCCCTCGGGCACGCGCTCCTTGAACATCATTGCCTGCTTGGCGACGTACATGCAGCAGACCTTAGAGCAGTAAGGCACCCCTCGCTCCGGGTCACGGGAACCTGCGCACTGGATGAACACTACTTCACTGGGCACTCGGCCGTCAGAGGGCCGCCGGGGCATTACCTGCAACATCCCCTCAAACGTCAGCCCGTCCACCACGTCCGGGATCTTCCCGCCGCCGTACTCGGGCAGCCGTTCCAGCGAGTAGGAGTCCCAACCGGTGGCCACGACGATGGCTCCTACCTCAAAGTGATGAGTTTCGGGTTCTGGGTTCGAGGTCTCGGATTCATTCGGCCTGGAATCTTCCGAAGCCGCTACTTCAAAGTTGCCGACGTATCCCTCAAGCCCCACCACCTCCGCGTTCGTCAGTACCTCGATATTGGGATGGTTGAGAACCTCCTCGATCCTGCGTTGCAGTAGATGCGGTGCAGCATCGAAGTTGATGTAGGTGCCGCTGAGCTGAGCCATCTTGCCGCCCAGGTGATCCTCCCGCTCGACCAGCACCACCGGGTGGCCCGCGTTGGCGATATCGAGCGCAGTTTGCATCCCGGCGACTCCCCCGCCGATGACCAGTGCCTGCTTGGTCAGCGACAGGCTGAACGGCTCCAGCTGCTCGTCCCGCGTGACTCGCTCCACAAGGGTGTTTATGATCTCTAGGGCCTTCTCGGTGGCTCGCTCCGGCTCCTGCTCGTGCACCCAGGAGCACTGCTCGCGGATGTTGGCGATCTCGCACCGGTAGGGGTTCAACCCCACCGACGCGGAGGTTCCCCGGAAGGTCTTCTCGTGCATCGCAGGAGAACAGGCCGCGACCACCACACCGTTCAGGTCGCGCTTCTCAATGGCCTCCCTGAGCAACCGCTGTCCTGGCTCAGAGCACATATACCTGTATTCTTTGGAGTAGACGACATCTGGGTGCTGGCGAATCTCCTTGGCTACCCGTTTTACATCTACCGTGCCGGCGATATTGATCCCGCAGTGACAGACGAAGACGCCGATTCGACTCATTTACCACCCTGCCTCCGCCAGGCCCACCAGGCCAGCTCCCACGGGAACTGTAAGTCCCTTCTTTCGCAGAAAGGTCTCCACGGCGAAGAGAAACTCCATCAGATAGGGTGGGGTGGCCGCTTTGCCCATGTGTCCCACCCGGAAGATCTTCCTTCGTAGAGACCCTATGCCGCCGGAGATGAGGATGCCGTGGGTCTGGGCCAGATACTCAATCAGCTCGTGCACCTCGAACTCTGGACGGGTCTTCACTGCTGTGGCGATGGGGGAAGCGAAGGGTTCTTCGACCAGCATCTCCAAGCCCACGGCTTCCAGGCCGCGCCGAACCGCCCAGGCTGCCTGGCGATAGCGGGTGAAATGAGCTTCCAAACCTCCGTCCAGAATCCGCCGCAGGCTCGCCCGCAGTCCCAGGATGTTGTTGGTGGGCATTGTGACCGGGGATGGGTGCCAGTCTGCCCATTCGATGGCATACTTACGCCACGTTCGCAAGTTCAGGTACCACCCGTGTGGCTGGCCCTCGTTGCGACCCACCCACTCCCAGGCTTTGGGGCCTATGGAGATAAGACCCAGCCCAGGTGGGCACTCCAGGCACTTGTTCGCCACCGTCACGCAGACGTCAATGCCCCACTCATCCACCGGCAGGTCCACCCCGCCCAGGGAAGAGACGGCATCCACGATGATGGGCAGCCCTGCCTGGCGGGTCACTTCCGCCAGCTCTTGTAGCGGGTTGAGTACTGTGGTAGCCGTCTCATGGTGGACCACCGCTACCGCCCGTGCCTTGGATTCCTGGGCCAGGACCTGTCGCAGGGCATCGGGGTCCAGGGGCCTGGCCTGGGGCGCGGTCAAGGGAACAACCCGTAGGTCGTAGGCGGCGGCCAGCGCCCTCAGCCGCTCCCCGAAGAAGCCGTTGTCGCCGATGACCACCGTATCGCCAGTTGCTAGCATACTTCCAAAGGCCATATCCAGCGCCGCCGTTCCCGTTCCAGGTATTATGAAGAGATCGTTCTTGGTTTGGAAGACCTGCTGCAGAAGGCCCAGTACCTCATGGTAGACCTCAAGCCATTCAGGGCCGTAATGCCGGCGGGTGGGCTGCGCCATGGCTTCCAGCACTTCCTCGTCAACCTCGCACGGGCCGGGAATGAAGAGCTTGAACCGCTTTCGAAGTTCGCTGCGATCACTATTCGGCATTTGTGGTTTCTCCCTTCCCGTTCGCCGCCTCGAACAACGCCAGCACCTTAGCGGAGGCTCCAGACGCCTGGGCCACTGTCTCCGGGATGTCCTGTGGCCCCAGGCCTACCCCGGCCAGGAAGATCCCCGGCACCCCGCTCTCCACTGGTGTCATCTCCTCGTTCGCGGCGGTGTAGAAGCCAAACTCGTCTGCTCCGATGCCCAGCATCTGCGCCACGCGGTGGCTCCCTTCCGCAGGGACAATCGCCGATGCCACCACAACCATGTCGGCAGCAATCTCCACCTTTTGTCCGGTCAGCGTGTCCGCTCCCCATACCATGATCTTACCGTTCTGGGGGAAGACCCTGGAGACGCGTCCACGAATGTAAAGCGTACGATCTTCCTCCATGGCCCGCGTGACGAACTCCTCGTACCCCTTGCCGCCGGCACGGATATCCATGTAGAACACGTAGACCTGTCCATCATGGACGCGGTGCTTGTAGAGGATGGCGTGCTTGGCGGTGTACATGCAGCAGATCTTCGAGCAATACGGCATGCCGTGCTCTGGATTGCGGGAACCACCGCACTGGATGAAGACCACCTCCTTGGGGATTTTGCCATCAGAGGGACGGGTCACCTGGCCGCCGGTCGGCCCGGAGGCGGAGAGTAGCCGCTCGAACTCCAACCCGTTCAACACGTCAGGGCACGACGTGTAGCCGTAGGCCTGCATTGCCTCGCCGGCGTAAAGTTCGTAGCCTGTGGCGACGACAATGGCCCCCACTTTTATCTCCAGGGTCTCTGGTTCCATGTCGTAGTCAATGGCCTGGGTCGGGCACTTCTCCGCGCACTTTCCACATTCCAGACAGGTATCTGGGTCGAGCCGGTAGACCGCTGGCACTGCTTGTGGAAAGGGCATATAGATGGCGCTGCGCTCTGCCAGCCCGCGCTCGAACTCGCTGGGTACTTTGACCGGGCAAATCCTGGCGCAGGCGCCGCAGGCCACGCATTTCTCCTCACTGACGTAGCGGGGATGACGGAGTATCTTCACGCGGAAATGCCCCACCTCTCCCTCGACGGCCATGACTTCGCTGAGTGTGAGCGGGCGGATGTTGGGATGCTGCCCGACCTCGACCATGCGGGGGGTCAGGATGCACGAGGAGCAGTCCAGTGTGGGGAAGGTCTCGGAGAGCTGGGCCATGTGGCCGCCGATGGTTGGCTCTTTTTCGACCAAGATGGTCTCGTAGCCGCTGTTGGCGATGTCCAACGCGGCCTGCATCCCGCTGATACCGGCACCGATCACCAGTGCCCGTTCAATCATAGCCTTTGCTCTCCGATCCCTGCCAGTTTTGGCTCCACATAGTGTTCCTCAAACCCCCAGTCCTCCTCCGGCAGGCCCAGCGCCACGGCTATCAGTTGGGTGAAATAGAGTACCGGTATCTCGTTGCCGGTGCGACCGGCCTCCGTCTCCCGCTGTGGGTAGTCCAGGTTGAACTGGCATAGAGGGCAGGCAGTGATGATGACCTGCGCGCCGTGCTCCCACGCCGAGGCTACGATGTTCTTCGAAATCTTCTCAGGGACCTGGGGCTCCTTGATCGTCAGATAGGAGCCACAGCACTCAATGTTGTAGGGAAAGTCCACCGGCTCGGCCCCCAGCGCCCGCACCAGGTTATGCAGGATGACTGGGTTCTCCGGGTCGTCCAGGCCGATCTCCTCATGGGGACGCAGGAGAAGACAGCCATAGTAAGGAGCAACCCGCAGCCCGGTCAACGGGCGTACCACCCGTTCGGCCAGTGCTTCCCAGCCCAGGTCGTCCCGCAGCACCTCCAGGAAGTGTACCACTTGCACGTCGCCGTGATACTCCTGCTCGGTGAACCAGTTGATGCGCTCCAGCATCTCTGGATCACGATCCAACAATGCCTGGGAGCGACGGAGGACGTTGAAGCAGATGGCGCACAGCGTCGCCACTCGCTCGCCAGCCTGCTGGGCCTGGTAAAGTATGCGCGTCGGGGCGATCAGAGCCATCGAGTCGTCCAGCATTAAGGGGAACGTCGCCCCACAGCACTGCCATTCGGGAAGCTCTTCCAATTCCAGCCCCAGCGCCGCCGCTACTGCCCGCCCGGAGCGGTCGTAGTTCTCGGCCTTTGTGGAGAGCGTGCAACCCGGATAGTAGGGAATACCCATTAACTTACCTCATATACTTCCTGAACCCGCCGACGATGGCCAGTTGGGGCACTTCTCGCACCAGCTCAGGCGGGAGCGCGTTTAAGTCCAGCTTCGCCGCCCCCTGGCGCAGCGCGATCTGGCGCAGCGCCTCCATCAGCCGGGGCAGGTCTACCCCCTTGGGGCAGCGCGCGACGCAGGTCAGACAGGAGGCGCAAATCCAGACCGTGTTGCTCGCCAGCACTTCTTCCATCCCCAGTTGCGCCATACGGATGACCTGGCTGGGCAAGAGGTCCATCTCCGCCACGATCGGACAGCCGGCGCTACACTTGCCGCACTGATTGCAGGCCAGCAGGTCCTGACCGCTGATCTCCTCTACGCTGGTCACAAAGGGACCGCGCACTTGCTCAATCGAGATTCTTGTTCGCATATCGTCTCCTGTCCAGGACAGTAGACAAGGAAACAAGTACACGAGCAGACGAGTCCCTTGTCTACCTATCCCTTGTCTACTTATCTACTCCATCCCCGCGGCCCGCTTGGCTGAGGTGAGCGTGTTCTGCAAGAGCATCGCGATGGTCATCGGGCCGACGCCGCCCGGCACCGGCGTGATATACCCCGCCACCTCTTTCGCTGCTTGGAAGTCCACATCGCCGACGAGGCGGTAGCCTCGCTTGGCCGAGGGGTCGTCTACACGGTTGATGCCGACGTCAATCACCGCCGCGCCCGGCTTGATCCAATCGGCCTTGACCATCTGCGGGCGGCCCACAGCGGCGATCAGGACATCGGCACGACGGCAGGTGCCGGGCAGGTCCTTCGTGCGGGAGTGACAGATGGTGATGGTGGCGTTTCGGTGCAGCAGAAGCATCGCCACCGGCAGGCCGACGATGTTACTGCGGCCCAGCACCACCGCTTCCTTGCCCTCGATCTCGATCCCGTATCGGTCGAGCAACTCAATGCAGCCGGAGGGGGTACATGGGGCGAACATCGGCTCGCGGCCTTTCATCGCCAACCGCCCGATGTTGACAGGGTGGAAGCCATCCACATCCTTATCCAGGCCAATGGCACTCAACACCTGTTCTTCATTCAGGTGCTTCGGCAGCGGCAACTGCACCAGGATACCGTGCACCTCCGGGTTGGCGTTCAGCTCCGCCACCAGTCCATCTACCTCCCCCTGGCTGGCACTTTCCGGCAGATTGTAGCCGAAGGATTGAATACCCACTTCGGCGCACCGCTTCTGCTTGGAGCGCACGTAGAACTGGGAAGCGGGATTCTCTCCCACCAGCACCGTCGCCAGCCCTGGCACGATGCCATGCTCGGCCCTGAGTTGTTCCACCTCGGCCTTGATCTCCTCGTGAATCGTGGCCGCCGTTCCCTTGCCGTCAATCAGTTGTGCTGTCATATCTCTCCTTTCGTGGGACAGATTGTCAATCTATCCTACAGGCGCAGATACGAGTCGGTATAGATGACCTTGTTCAAGAGCACCTGCACCGTCTTCCAGATGTCCGCCTGCTGCGGATCGGACATGTCCACGTCCTCGGGCTGCAACTCCTCCATCGCCGCCACCCGGTCGTGCAGCTTGAGCAGCAGTTTGTTGAGTGATGTGCTCTCGTCCCGCTCCTCGACCACGCGGATCCACTCCATCAGCTTCTTGTCAAAGGGGTCGGCGATGACCATGTCAATGCCAGCGCCCATCAGCATCACCATGTAGGTGCAGTTGAGCAGCGGGCGCATCTGGTTGGGGACGGCGTTGGAGACGTTGGAGAGGCCGCCGTTGGTTAATGGGGGTGGGTCCCAAGCGAACTTGAGCGTGCGCACCGCCTCAACGCACTCCGGGCAGTACTCCTGGCAGCCGGAGACGGTCAGCACCAGCGGGTCAATGATCAGATCGGTGATGGGAAAGTCTATCTCCAGCATATGCGGGATCAGCGTCTCCAGGGCAATAGTGACCCTCTCGTCGGCACCGACCGGGATCATGCCTTCGGCCATCGTCAGCGCGATCAGCCGGGTGTTGAATTTCTTGGCCACGGCGGGCACGCTCGCCAACCGCTCGGCCCGCGCATCGGTGGAGTTGATGATGGGTTGTGCCTTCGTCACCGTCTCACAGGCGGCCTCGATGGCTCCCAGGTTGGTCGTGTCAAGGACCAATGGCACGTCCACCACCGCTTCGACGGTCTCCACCAACCAGGGTAGAATCTCGTGGCCGTGCTTTTTCTGCGGACCTATGTTGAGGTCTACCGCATCCGCCCCGGCATCCACCATGCGCACCGCCAGGTCCTGGAAGAACTTGGCGTCCCGCTCGGCGATGGCTTTTTTGACTCTGGGAGAAATAATATGTATGTTTTCCGCTATTATGAACATGTGTATCCTCCTGGTATATGGGGGTTGCTCAAGACAAACCACGCTCACGACATTTTGCCAAACAACGATCATATCAAGGTGCTGCCATTTTATCACACTACCGCGCGCGCAATCTCTCGCACGGCCTGGTAGACAGCCGTCTCCGCCGGAAGTTCCACCAGCGGCCGGCCGGTGAACTCGAACTCGGCCATCGCCGGGTCCTCCGGCACTGTGCCCAGCAACTCCAGCCCGGTTCGTGCGATGGCCTCGGCCAGCGGTGCAGGCATCTCCCCCCGCAACCGGTTGATGACCAGGTAGACACGGCCCACGCCGATGTCCAGTTCAGGCACCATCTCACGCATACGCTGCGCAGCAATGAGCCCCCGCTGCGTGGGATCGGTCACCAGCAGCAGGCAGTCCACGTCGCGGGTGGTGCGGCGGCTGAGGTGCTCCATCCCGGCCTCGTTGTCCATCACCACGTAATCGTAATTGGCCTCTATGCGATCCAGAATAACGCGTAACATCTGGTTGGCGGCGCAGTAGCAACCCTGACCCTCTGGCCGCCCCATGGCCAGCAGGTCCACCCGTTCCTCCTCAACCAACGCCATCTGGATTTGATAGTCCAGGTACTCTTGCTTGCTCATCCCACCGGGCATGGAGCCGGCCAGCGTGCCACTGGACTGCACCAGGTCCAGCATGCCCTCGCGGATGTCCCCGACCATCGTTTCCAATTCCATCCCCAGCACCAGGTTGAGGTTGCTGGAGGGGTCGGCATCAATGGCCAGGATAGACCCATTTCGCTCCTCGACCAGGTGGCGGATCAGGAGTGCGGCGATGGTAGTCTTGCCGGTGCCGCCTTTGCCGGCCAGAGCGATTGTTGTTGTCAACTCAACCTCTTCCCAGTGTTCGTAAATTCGTAGGCCCGCGAACGGCTCTCATCTAGCCTTTAGAATCCCTCTCCACGAATCCCGATCAACCTTTGTACACATCCTTACGATGCTTGCAGTGGAGCAATAATATAATGGATTCTTGATCATGGATCTCGTACCTCACCCGATAGTCGCCAATTCAAATACAGTATTCATTCTCGTGGCCCTTCAACTTAACGCATCCGTGTGGACGGGGGTTTTCCTTTCAATGCCACGATCCGCTTGATAATCCGGTCACGATTGATAATTTCACAGTGACTGACATGATCTTGCTCCTACTAAACCCTCTCCATACATCTGCCCCGGCCCCAGCCATTGAGGAAAACGCTCCCGCAGCATCGCCCGCGCAGTGTAGCACAGGTGACAGGCGTCCACGTAGGCCTCCTCATGCGGCAGGTTGTACCGCTTCACCAGCGCCGCCGGTCCGCCTGCTAGCAGCGGCCCGACGATGGGATGCATTTGTGGGTCATACGCGGCCACGATTCTTCCCAGCGGTCGCTCGAAGAGACTGCCCATCGTCAACCCCTGGCAGGGGTGGAGGTTGCCCAGGTAATCCACGTGCACTCGGCCAGGATCGTCCAGCGTCTCGTATGGGCATTCGTTGAACTCGTGCCACGGCTGCCGTGCCACCCCCTCGACCAGTTTCACCGCCGCCCGGCCCTTGAACATGATCGGGCCGCTCTCCGCTGGCTCGCCAGCGGCTTGCGCCGGGTAGCCGGGAGCTCCCTCCGGCACCTCGCAGATGATGGTGCCTGTCGGGATGCCCAGTTGCTCCGCCGCTGCCAGTGCGTTGTGCGCGTGAGTGCTCATCACCTCATCGTAGTGAAACAGGTCGGTGGAAATGGTCAAGTCCTGCACGATGCCCGCGAGGGGCCGCAGCCACTCGACCCCATCCTCGACCGTGGTGGCCCAGTAGTCGTTGGTCACGATGCCGACACGGAAGCCCCGTTTAGCTGCTTCCTGCGCCGCCCGCACCATGATTGGGTAATACAGAAACGGCTCGCCGCCCTCCAGGTAGATCCACTCCACCGTCCCCAGTCCCTGTGCTTGGCGGTAGATGTCGCGGACTTGTGCCAGCGTCATCGTGCCTTCCTGGGAGGGGCTTCCCCAGGCGAAGCAGTGATCGCATTCGTAGTTACACTGGTATGTGAGCAACAGGTGCAGCCCGGTCAAATTCACGGTGTCGCCCTCCCATACTGGCCTTCAAAAGGCTCACAAACTCATCTATACTCAACCCTCAATCTCCCAATTACTTTCCCAACCTACCACCCCTCCAACAGCGCTGCCACTGAGGGAAACTGGTTCTCATCAGTGTGCGGTAGGAACAGCGCGGCGTTGAATTCATCGAAGAAGGTGTTATCGGCCGAGAGTTCCAGGTAGGTCATCATCTGCCCTACCTCGTTCACGCGCTGACGCATCTCCCGCGAAAGGAGTGCCATGTATGCCCCTCGCACTGAGGTGTTGCCCAGAAAGTGGAAGCGGTCGTAGGGCATATCGGGCAGCATGCCAATCTGGATCGCCTTCTCCACGTTGATGTACTGGCCGAAGGCCCCGCCGATGAGCACCTGTCCCACGTCTGTCAGGCTCAACCCCACGCTGCGGGCCAGGACGGAGAACCCGGCGTAGATGGCCGCTTTGGCCCGCATCAGGTTGTCAATGTCCACCGCTGTGATGACGATGTCCTCGCCGGTGGCGGTCTCGCAGGCCATGGCCACCACGTACTCTGCCCCGTGCTTCCCTTCCCGCACCCGCTCCGTGGGGAGGTTCAGGTGGATATTTCCACTCTTGTCCATCACCCCGGCGACGAACATCTCCGCCAGGAGGGAGATCAGCCCAGAGCCACATATCCCCCGTGGCTTTTTGTCGCCGATGACGCGATAGGTGGGCTCGTAGTCCTGGCCGTTGATCCACACCTCCTCGATGGCGCCGGCAGTGGCGCGCATCCCGTGCACCACCCCGGCCCCCTCGAAGGCTGGCCCGGCGGAGCAGGAGCAGGCGATGAGCCAGGTGCAGTCCCCCAGCACCATCTCCCCGTTGGTCCCGATGTCCACGAACAGCGCCAGTTCCTCCAGGTTGCACATCTCGGAACTGACCACACCCGAGGTGATGTCGGCTCCCACGTAGGAGGCGATGCCGGGCAAACAGTCCACCGTCGCCTCGGGATTGATCCCCAGGCCGATCTCTCGCGCCGGGAAGGGGGGGAACTGATTGACGGCGGTGATGAAGGGCATCAGGCGGATGGACTCCGGAGGGATGCCAGTGAAGAGATGGATCATTGTGCTGTTGCCGGCCACCACCGCCTTGTAGATCTCATCGGTGCTGATGTCTCGCTCCGTTGCCGCCCGTTTCAACAGCCGGTTGAGTGTCTCCATCACCAGCCCCTGTAGTTCCTCCAGGCCATTCCCCTTGGAGGCGTAGATGATGCGGGAGATGACGTCCTCACCGCGGGCGATCTGGCCGTTGTAGTCCGCTTTCTGGGCCATCACCTCGCCGCTGATGAGGTCTACCAGCCAGACCACGTTGCTGGTCGTGCCGATGTCAATTGCCACCGCCCACAGGCTCTCCAGGTGCTCTCCAGGTAAGATGTCTATCAGGTGGGGCGGGCCATCTGGCCGCTCCCAGGTATCCATTTCGACCACCACCGTGATTGTCCATTCCCCCTCGCGCAGCGCCTGCCCCAGTTTGCGCAGCACCGGCAGAGAGGCCTGCACCTCCCGCATGTCATAGCGGCTGGCCAGTTCCCGCCGTAGGCGAGACCAGTCGTCGGTCTGATCCTGCAGGGAGGGTGGTTCAAGGGTGACGGTGTACTTGCGCAGCGGCTGATCGTGCAGGTCGTAAGGGAAGGGTAGTGCGACCTTTGCCGCCCGTTTGCTCTCCTTCAGCCGCCGCTCAATCTTCTCCTGCGGCGGGATGAGGATGACGACGTCTCCCTCGATGGTCGTCTGGCAGGCCAGAGCATAACCTGCCTCCACATCCACAGGAGAGAGGCGGTGCGTGGAGCGCCTGCGTACCTCTCCCTCCTGGACGATGACCGCACAGCGGCCGCACCGCCCCTGCCCTCCGCACGGCATATTGAGTGCGACCTCAGCCTGTTGGGCAGCATCGCCGATCAGCGCCCCTGTGGGAATCTCTACCTCTTGGCCAGATGGCAGGAACCGCACTTTGTACGTTGTCATCGTCTGACAGTGTTTCAGACGGCGAGGCCTCGAACCTGAAATGCGTTCTATGACGCTTGCCACAGCTTCAGATACCCGGTCAAGTCTACCGCCTCACGCGGCCCGACCAGGATCTCCCAGCCCGGCAGTTCCTCCTCGAGTTCACCCATCAGCACCGCCACGTGACCGGGGATGATCAGTTTACGGTGGCTGATCTTCCCTTCGATGCCGGTCGTCTTGACCGACTTCGCGATGCGCTCGGCGTCGAACTTGCCGGCCGCCCAGGCAGTGAGGACACTCATGCCCTCCGCATCGGCCACCAGTAGCCATCCGGGCATACCGCTCCCGTCCACCTCGTTGGCCACGGAGAAGTAGGTAATGGAGAAGTTGGTGGTGACCATCAACGGCGAGTCAGGTTTAGGCTCGTTGATCTCGTAGATACCCGGCTGCACCTGGATAGGCTCCTGCGGGTTGGTGTAGATGTTCTCCCGCAGCACCAGCAGCGCGTAAGCAGAGGCCGGCGTGAAGTGGTCGAGGACGACGAAGCCGCCGTACTTGGCGATGTGCTGACCAGCCAGCATGTCCTCCTCCATCTGGTCGGTTGCGCCCTCGCCAGGGAAGGTGATGATGGGATAGCCCAGCGGGCGGAAGTTCTTCTTGAGGGCTAGGCGGCGCAGTTGCGTTAGTGTGATCAGCGTGCCGGTGGGGTCGCGCACGCCGGGGTCCAGTACCATATCCTGCACGCCCTTGCCCTTAATCTGCTCCGCCAGTTCGGCCAGGTCGCCCAGACCATCGGAGCTACGCACCGCCAATGGAGCCTTTGCTTCCTGCGCCAGCGCCGCCATCGGTTCCCAGTTGTCGGCAGTGGCGGCGTAGAGGAGCGGCGTCGCCCCTTCGGCCGCCTGCAGCCCCGCCTTCATCACGACCAGGTCCCCGGCGATGAAGATCAGCGGCCTGTCGGTCGCCTCCCGCACGGCCTGCACTGCTGCCGCGAAGGTGCCCGCATCGCCGGAGGCCGCCTCGACCGCGACACCGTCCAGGAACAGGTCTATCCCGACGTAATCCACGTTGAAGCCCATAGCCGCCTGCACCGCTGCCTTCAACTCATCCAGGGGCATCGTGTCACGGACGCGCACGAAGAGGCCAGTCTTGTGATAGAAGGTCTTCTCATGGCGGAAGAGGACGGTCTCGTTGCCCACCTCGACCTTGTGTCCTGGCCCCTCCACTGCGACCAGACGGATAGGCGGAGCGGCAGCGGCCGCCAATTGTGCCTTCGCTTCCTCTGAGACGTAAGGGCAGGCAGCCAGTTCCGCCTGCTTGGCCGCCAATTTCATGGCGAAGGCCAAGCACGTAGGAAAGCCGCACTCCTTACAGTTGGTTTGTGGCAGGAGTTTGTAGATCTGAAGTCCAGTCAGTGCCATTGTTCCTCCTCCCTACTTCTCCATCAGCCGTTCGACGAATGCTTTGACGCGCCTCACCGTCTCCGGGTGTCGTAGGACAAGGACGTCGGCTCCGGTCTCGACGAGTGAGGTCGCTGTCAGCGTCTCCCAGAGAATGGCCCGCTCGCGCCAATCGCCCCAGGATTCCGGCACCCCCTCACCGACTTTGGCCTCCTTCTGGCGCCAGGCCTCGTAGCCGGGGGTGACCAGCATAGGTTGTTGAGTCATCTTGTCTCCCTGGAGCGCCGCGATGCGCAGGCGTTCCATCACCGAGTAGCCGTACTCCATCCCGTAGCCCAGGCCAGCCGTCGTGGGATCCATCAGAATGCGCTCCAGCGGCAACCCCATATCGGAGATGAGGATGATCAGTTGCTTGGCCAGGTTGACGTCCATCGGCGTGCGGGAGTTCACCAGGTGGCCGTGGGCCAGCGCCGCTGCGACGATGGTGCGGTAGTTCTTCTCCTCGCATAAGCCCAGCACCATCCGCTCACCGGCTGTCTCCTCGGCTACGGCCACGAGTAGCTCATTATCGGCGTCCACCTGGCCGGGGCCGAAGACCAGAAGCGGCAGGCCGGTGGCGTCCAGTACGGCGCGGGTCACGGCCCGGGCATCGTCGGCAGTCGTCGGAGTATCTCCGTCCCGGGTCAGGCTCAACTGCAGGAGGATCAGGTCTGCGCCAGCCCCCTCGGCCGCCTTGGCCCAGGTCGCCGGGTCGTTCACCACGTCGCCCCAGGCCTCCATCAGGAGCGGCGACCAATCATCGGGTCGCCGGTCCACAATCTCTATAGCGATGCGTGGCGGGTTAGGGATCTCGCCCTCGAAGTGCAGGAAGGGCATCACTGTCTCACCGCCCACAGTGACGGTGTGACTGCGGGTGCCACCCTCGTCGGCGGTCGCACCCAGCGTCACCTCCCGCACTTTCCCCGTCCACTTCTCGATCGGAATCTCGACTGTGACAGGCATACAAATCCTCCTTAGATTGCTTACTTCGATTCAAAGTAGTCTTTGACCACCAGCCTTGGCTATCATGATAGTCCTTAACTGACCGGCAGTCAAGTGATGGTCGTAGCGCCTCGCGTGTGGCATTCCTCACAAGATGCAGGGAGCGGGGGCCGCCACTAGGCGCGACGGCCCCCGGAACCTCCGAGTCGAACATCAGGCGAAAGCGTCGGTCGAGTAGGAGCGACTAAGGTGTTCTCATTAGCAGAAAAAGCTTGGTCTCGATGCGCTTCTCCACTTTGCTCCGAAGCTACTCAACCGGCGCTTATCCTGCAACCGGTGGAGGATTTATGCCACGGTGTGCTAGAAAAGCGGTGGCATCGTCAAGGCTGGATGCCCCTTCTCCTCCAGGAACGGGAGTAAACCTTCCACATCGGTGCAGATGGTCTCGTCGGCGATCTTGTCCAGCAAGTTTGGGTCGCCCTCCCGCTCGCAGGCGGCCTTCAGTTCCTCCGCCATGCTCTCCTTAAGGAAGGAGGACATCCAGACGATGCGCTTGAGGCCGCCATCAGCGCGGATGAACTTGGGGCTGATGAGGAAGTACTTGCCGACGCCCATCACACCCGGCGTCTGAATACCGCCGCCGCACATGCCAGCCAGCGTCGAGAACGTCATCCCTGCTGGCGTCATGCTGGGATCCTCCCGGCTGACGACCATGAAACCGTTGGCTTCGGGGATGACCATCATGATGCACTCAAAGCAGCCACATGCCGTCATGGGATTCTCCATGATGGAGTACATCGAGACCGTTTCCACCGTGCCATGGGAGGCCGACTGTGCGTACTCGTTGATGCCGGTGAAGTACCCTTTCTCCGGCTCCAAACACTGCCCCTTCTTAATCGGCTGGTTGGGGCCGGTAGGGTTGATCTCGTAACTGGCCTTACAGTCGAGCCAGTTGTACGCGCCGCATAGCCCCAGCCGCTGCGGGCTGACGACACAGACGTGGTTGGGCGCGAAAGACTGGCACAGGATGCAGGAATAGAAGATGTCCACCGCCTCGTCGGTCAGATCGGCCAGACGCCGGTTGCGGAAGTCATAAGCCACTCGCGCCTTCTCCAGCCACTCGGCATACAGTTCGGGGTCAGTGATGATCTTCACCTGCACCTTGTCCACGATAGCGCCGAAATCGGCGTGGAAGCGGGCGTAGAGAATGTCGCCGAAATGCCTGAGGTTGAATCCCTTGTCCGCCGCCGTCTTGGAGATGCGGATCCAGGCGATGTCTCGCTGGCCGATGTGCTGGATGCCGGAGGCGCCGTTGACGAAATAGTGGATCTGCCGCTCCAGCACCGGCTCGAAGTCCTCCTGCATCTTGCGGCCAGCCACCTCGACCAGGATGCCCAGATCCATTGAGCCACCGTCTTCCATGTCCTCGAAGCCGGTGCCGATGACTTCGATCTTGCCGTCCTCCACCTCGTCCATCGGACGCATCGCCAGGTACTCCCAGGCGCGGCTGGCCTTGCCGCCGAACTCGACCCGCATGTCGGCCCGGCGGACAACCTCCCCCTCGAAGGCGGAGCCATAGGCCACGGGAATGGGCACCTCGGTGATCTTGACCTTAACGCCGCGCACCTCGATGCAGCGCTGCACCAGTTTGGCAGCCCGCTCCTCGTCGTTCTCCGCCTCGATCTCGTTCCACGGCATAGAGATGACGTGCTCGTAGCGGGTGACGCCGGTGGGAAGAATCTCCGGGATGACGGTGTCGGCGATGGTGGGGAAGCCGTAGGAGATGGCCCCGGCAGCGGCAGCGTACTTCAGGTCGTCCACCTCGCCGAGTGCCAGAACGAAGGCGAAGACGCGGAACTTATTGTAGAGCAGGATCTCCCGCCAGTCGCCACCCTTCATGCCACCGAAGGTCAATGCCGACCGCGTGGCGAAGCCCAGCGCATAGATGGCGGAGATGGTGTCCCGTCCAAAGGGAACGATGTAGGTATCATACCCCATCTCTACCCCTTCCTCGAACAACTGGTCAATGATCGAGCGCCCGTTGACGCTGCCGGAGAGGAAGACCAGGATGTTGCGCCGCTGGAGTTCCCGCACGATGCTGACGGCGGCCTCGTTCGTGCGGGCCGCGCCGACGATGGCGGCGAAGCCCGGCATGCGGCCGTCCACCAACTGGATGCCCCACGAGCGCAACTGAATGTCGTCAATGGGGCCGTTGAGGTGGCCGTCGCCGGCCTCGCCCTCAAACTCGGGGCTGGTGAAGGAGGTGCCGCCAGCCAGGTGGAACCCAGGATAGAGCTCCGGTTGCTCTCCCAGGGCAAAACGGACGCCTTCGATGGTCTCCGTGGCCAGTAGGGTCGCCATGCCGGAGTCCAGCGTCTCCCCCAGATAGGGCACCCACAGGCTCTCATCCGGCATCGGGTGGAGGAGATTCCTGGCGTGCTCAAGCACAGGTCTCATATCGGCTAGCCGGGAGACCTCGTGCCCCATCATCCCCAGGATCACCGGCAGATAATAGGCGGTGTTGGGAAAGGCAACAGCACAGTCCTCCCCCTTCTCGGCGATGGCCTTTTCCAGAAGCGCGTCCGCCTCGGCCACGATACCGTTGGCGCCACGGATGGCGCGTGTTGCGATGTATCGAGACATTTTGTTCTCCCTTCTAACTTACCGGTACTCCGTAGACCGCTTCGATGCGCTCCTCCAGTGGGAGCTCAAGCAGTTCCGGCATGCGCCAGTCGCCGCTCTTGCCCCACTTGCTGGGGTCGTATTCGGCCAAGCCCAGCGCGGACCGCTTCTTGTCTATGTGCTCCAGCGCCCGGCGGACGATCTCCTCCTTCTCCAAGACGAACTCCAGCTTAGCGCCGACCTTTTTCTCCCAGCCTGCGCTCAGGATTCGAGTCACGGCCTCGCTGCCGGAGATAGGATCACGGCCGCCCATGATGACGTAGGCCCCGGAGGCCACACAGTAGGTAGCGATGGAGAGAGCCTTCTCGCTCATCCACTCCGGCGCCATGCCGACGGCGGGAATATCCGCGATGTCCTCCCCTAGGCCGGTCTCGGTGGCCATCTGCGAAAGGACGGTGAGAATGCGGGAGTTATCCACGCAGGAGCCCATGTGGAGCACCGGCGGGATGCCGACCGTCTCGCAAACCTCGCGCAGCCCCGGCCCGGCTAACTCCAGCGCCGTCTCAGGGGTCATGTACCCCAGTTTGGCGCTGGCGATGGCCCCGCAGCCGGTCTCCACCACCAGGACGTCGTTCTTGATGAACTCCGTCACCACATAGTTGTGGAGTTCGTCGTGGCAGACGCGGGCGTTATTGCAGCCGATGTTGGCCACCACGCCCCGGATGCGGCCCTGGATGATGGCATCGTTGAGCGGGCGGAAGGACCCACGATAGAAACCGCCCAGCGCGTAGTCAATGTACTCGTGAGAGAAGCCAGGCACCATGGGATTGCGGACGTCGGGGATGGCCGTCTCCCCCCGCTCTGGGAAGCGGTCAATGGCCCGGCGGACGATCTCCTTGGCGATCTCCAGCGCCCTGCGCTCGTCGAACTCGATGTGCGCGGCGCCCTTGATCTTCGCCTTAGGCGAGGTGGTGATCAGTTCCGTGTGGAACCTGTCTGCCACCGGGGCCAGCCCTTGCATGATACACTGGATGTCCACAACCATCGCCTCGACGGCGCCGGTGAGGATGGCCAGTTCCTGCTGCAGGAAGTTGCCCGCCAGGGGCACCCCTTGTCGCATCAGCGTCTCGTTGGCGGTGCAGCAGATGCCGGCCAACTGGATGCCCTTGGCCCCCTTGCTCTTGGCGTATTCGATCAGTTCGGGGTCCAGCGCTGCCGCGACGATCATCTCGGAAAGGGTCGGCTCGTGGCCGTGAATGATGACGTTGACCATGTCCTCGCGGAGCACGCCCAGGTTGGCCTCGGTCAGCACCGGGGCGGGCGTGCCGAAGAGGATGTCCGAAAGGTCGGTGGCCAGCATCGAGCCGCCCCAACCGTCGCTCAGCGCGCAGCGCAGCGTCTGGTCGAGGATGTGCTCAGCGTCCTGGTCATTGCCGATGTTGGTGCGGTGGAGCATCTCCACCACCTCCCGGTCTATGCTACGGGGAGCGATTCCCACGTCGTGCCAGATCTGCTGTCGCTTGACCGGGGCGCGCTTCAAGTAGAGGAGTTCCCCCTGGGTCTTGCCAAACTCGGCCAGGGCCGCCAGGGCCACATCCCGTGCCAGTTCCTCCAGCGGCTGTCCATCGGCCTTGACACCCAGGTACCCGGCCACCTCCACCAACTTGAAGGGGTCACGGACCCCATAGTCGGGCGCGTGCCCCTCGGCCGCCTCCAGCAGCGTATAGGCCAGGTCGCGACCGTGGTCGGAGTGGGCCGATGCACCCGCCGCCACGGCGCGGGCGAAGTTGCGGGCCGCTACTGTGTCGCGCGTCGCCCCGCAGACCCCGCGCTCTGTTTTCCCCGTCAGGCGACAGGGCCCCATCGCACAGTTCTTGCAACATAATCCCTGTGACCCGATGGGGCAGGGACTGAGCTCGTCCGCCCGCGAGAAACATGTCTCCATCTCCATCTGGCAGGCATATTCCAGCAGGGCGATGGCCGCCGCATCCCGACTGGCCTCCTCTGATGTTCGCGCTTTCTTTTTCGCCATGTCTTATCCTTTCCCCTTTGTCGTTTGACATTTGACAATTGTCATTTGTTCTCCCCCCCTAGTACCGTCGGAACTCGCCCGACATCTCGAGGTCGGCCTGGTTGGTCTCGGTCGCCCGCGCACCCAGCACCTCCCACCTGGGATCCCGGCGCTTTTCGGCAGGCTGGACCAACACAGGAGTCCCCCCTTCACCCGCCGCGTAGCCAGCCTCAGCCAGTGCCTTCTCGATGGTCGCCTGGTCTGTCCTGGCATCGTCGTAAGTGACCAGGACCTGCTTCCAGGCCGAACTGGCGTACACGTCTTCCACTCCTTCCAGGCCGAACAGCACATCCCGCACTTTCAACACGTGATGGTCAGCCCAGAGGGTGGGCACATCCAGCACCACTTTCTCCATATCGCTACCTCCTCGAACAACAACCTCTCCCCTACCCCCTCGCCCCCTTCCCCTCTCCGCTACGGAGAGGGGAAGGGGGTTGGGGTGAGGTGACTAGGACAGCCCCACTACCTTGCCCGTTTCCAGGTCTACGTCAATGTTCATGAAGACCGGGCGGCTGGGCAGGCCGGGCATCGTGCGCATCGTACCGCAGAGCGGATAGAGGAATCCCGCGCCCACACTGGCCCGGATGTCGCGCACTGGCAGGTGGTAGTTCTTCGGCACTCCCTTCCAGGCGGGGTCGTGCGAGAGCGACAGGTGCGTCTTGGCCATATTGATGGGCAACCCGTCGTAGCCCAGGTCGGTGTACAACTTCAATTTCCTCTGGGCGGCTGGCTCGAAGTCCACCCCATCCGCGCCATAGATCTGCGTGGCGATGGTCTCGATCTTGTCCTTGATGGGAATATCAAGCGGGTAGAGGTACTGGAACTTGTTGGCCTTCTCGCAGGCAGCGACGACCGCCTCGGCCAGTTCCGCACCGCCCTCGCCACCCTTGGCCCATACCTCACTGACGCAGGCCGCCTCGGCTCCGTCCGCCACGGCCGCCTTCTTGACCATCTCGATCTCGGCATTGGTGTCGGTGACGAATTTGTTGACGGCCACCACCACCGGGATACCGAAGCGGAGGGCGATCTTGATGTTCGCCTCCAGGTTGGCCAGCCCTTTCTCCAGGAGTTCCAGGTTCTCCTCCTTATAGGCCGGATCGAGTGGGATGCCCGCCACCACCTTGGGGCCACCGCCGTGCATCTTGAGCGCGCGGATGCTGGCGACGATGACCACGCAGTTGGGGATCAGGCCGCTGGCGCGGCACTTGATGTCGAAGAACTTCTCCATACCGCAGTCGGCGCCAAAACCGGACTCGGTGACCAGATAGCCGCCGGAGGCCAGTTTGATGCCGATCAGATCGGCCATGACAGACGAGTTGCCGTGGGCGATGTTGGCGAAGGGTCCCGCGTGGACGAAGGCCGGGCTGCCGGCCAGCGTCTGCATCAGGTTGGGCATGAGCGCGTCCTTCAGCAGGACGGTCATCGCGCCGGCTACCCCCAGGTCCTCCGCCGTGACGGGGTTCCGGTTCTTGTCCGTGCCGATGACCATGCGCCCGACCCGCTCCCGCAGGTCCTTGAGGCTGTTGGCCAAGGCCAGGATGGCCATCACCTCCGAGGCCACGGTGATGTCGAACCCAGTCTGGCGCGGGCGGCCATCCCACTTGGTGCCCAGGCCGACGATGACGTTGCGGATGGCGCGGTCGTTGACGTCAATCACACGGTTCAACGTGATGCTGTAGGGGTCAATGTTCAGGTGGAAGAAGCGCTCGCGCTCCTCGGGCGTGAGGTCCGATGGCTTCCCGGCCGAGAGGCCGAGTTTCTCCAGCCGCTTCCCCATCCAGGGGGCAAACTCGTCGTCCGGGCAGAGGATCTTGGCTAGCCGCTCGGCGCTCAGCCGGTCCTCGTGCATGATGCGGGCGTCAATCGCGGCGGCCAGCAGGTTGTTGGCCGCACCGACGGCGTGGACGTCGCCGGTGAGGTGCAGGTTAAAGTCCTCCATGGGCACGATCTGCGAGTAGCCGCCGCCGGCTGCCCCGCCCTTGATGCCGAAGGTCGGTCCCTGCGAGGGCTGGCGGATGCAGGTAAAGACCTTTTTGCCGATGTGGTGCAGCCCCTGGCTGACGCCGATGGTGGTGACGGTCTTGCCCTCGCCCAGCGGCGTGGGCGTGATGGCCGTGACGTCCACGTACTTGGCGTTAGGCAGATCGGCGAGCCTCTCCAGGACATCCAGGTGGACCTTGGCCTTCCACTTCCCGTATAGGTCCAGGTCGTCCTCTGTGAGGCCCACGATCTTCGCGACCTCGACGGCCGGCAGCAACTCGGCTGCCTGCGCGATCTCAATGTCGCTGGGCACAGGATATACTCTCTTGACGGGCATTTCAGTTACCTCCTTGATGTGATTGTAAGTGGCTTACTCGAGCCGGGGGAAGCCCCCGGTCATTCACGACATCTCAGTGCGTCCCTCGGGCACCAGGTAAGTCGTCCGTGGCAAATGTGGCGCGATCTCGACCTCCACCGCCTGCCGCATGAAATTGCCCGAAGCCTGGATCAATGGTTCCTCCAGGCCGGGGTCCACGCGCATCGTGGCCAAGCAGGGGTAGTGGTGGTGAAACAGGCCGGCCTGAATGACGGCTTCCCGTATGTCCACCCCGACCAGTTGGCGGGCGACAGCCTGGGCGCATCCACAGGCCGCGTCTCGCTCTACCTCGACTTGCGTAATCTTCTCCTCGTCACACACAATCCGAAAAACAGGCTGGCCGAAATACCGGGCAAACTCGCCGATCCAGGGATCCTCAAACGAGATCTCCTGCTGGCGCACGTTGTAGCTGCGCTCGGTGAGGGAGCAGAACGGCTTGGGGAAAACAGCCTTTACTCCTATCTCCTTCAGCCAGACGCGAAGCTGGCGGATCAACCCGTCCGGCAGCCAGGCCACGTTATCCACTGGCGCGATGACGGCCCAAGCGCCGGTGCGCTCGACGATGCTGGGCAGAAGCTGGGCCGCGCTGGTGCTTTCCCCCAGCGAGAGCACCAGATCGGCGGCAGGAAGGTGCATGGGGAGAAATGCCAGTGGGTCATCCACCACCAGAGGGAGATCGGAGGGAGCGCGCCAGGACTCTACCGTCCAGGTCTCAGGAGCGAAGCAGCGGATGTTTTCCGAGATGCGCTGGCCATAGTAACCCTGGAACAAAACAAATAGCCGCAGTGTTTCTGGGCTGCGGCCATACCGATCCACTGGTTCCCGAATCGCCTCCAGCAGGTCCTCCACGCGGCGACCGTGCTTCATTTGTTGGTAATAGGTGTGGATGCGATTGTCTTCCAGCGTCAGCCCGATGACCTTTACGCCGGGGATGGATTCCAGCACCTGAGCAATCAGACGGCTCTGTTCCTCGCCCCTGGCCTCGATGATGACCACGTCGGGGGCGGCCGCCTGTGCCTGCGCAAGCGCATCAGGGCCGGCAGTTGCAACTCCAACCACCTCCATGCCTGATTGGCCGGAAATAAGGCTCTGGACGCCCTCGGCGAGGAGCGGTTGGCTGGCGAGAATAAATACGCGGGAGGTATTCATAATGGCTGCCAGTGGTGAACCAGCGAAATTATACCCCCGCCGCGACGGCCCGTCCATAGTCCCCCTGGGCCATATATAAGGCTTGAACGGCCTGATGGGGCCAGCCCTTGACTCCTCATGGTGTCGGTTGTGGATTGATCCCAATCCCAAGCAGGAGCTACGTTTGTGTGCTCGGTGCACCGGGCTCGTGTTTTTGACTTCCTGTGGGGTTTCTGCTATACTGACTATCAGAATGACGAACCACATCCAAGTACTCACCACAACCGAAACAAAAGCGGACGCCCAAGCGATTGCCAGTGCAGTCGTCGAAAAGCGATTGGCCGGCTGCGTCCAGGTCATCGGCCCCATCACCAGCACGTATTGGTGGGAGGGGGAGATCGAGACAGCCGAGGAATGGCTGTGTGTGATCAAGAGTCGGGAAGATCTGTGTGAGCGGCTGGAAGAAGCGATTCTGGGAACCCATCCTTACGAGGTGCCGGAGATTCTGGCTGTGCCTGTGACGGCGGGCAGCAAGCGTTACCTGGAGTGGCTGGATGGTGAGCTCAGGGCTGCGCCGCCGTAAAACAAGCGGTGCTGGGAGCCCCCTCCTCCTGTGTGGAGGAGGGCTGGGGTGGGGGCTTCCAGCCCGATTCAAGGCGTGATAACCGTGCGCACGTCACTGCTGAATTGCTCGAGCCTGTCTAGCGCCTCGTTGATCGCATCGGTCTCCAGGGGCACCGTGCGGGTGATCACCTCCGAGAGGTCAAGCACTCCCCGACGGGTGAATTCGAGCAGCAACGGTAGTTCTGAGAGAAGGTGGTCGGACGAGCCGATGATCTCAGCCTCTTTGCCCAGAAGCTCCACGTAAGGATAAACCTCGAAGGATTTGTCGGTGAGGCCTACCAGGACCGCGCGACCGAGCACCGCCAGGGACAGCACCGCCTGCCTCATCGTCTGCGGAAGTCCGATCAATTCGAGCGCCACGCTCACGCCTTTCCCCCCGGTCAACCGCTGAATCTCGGCCACCGGGTCAGTTTCAGCAGCGTTCACCGGGATGGCACTATACTTCTCGGCCAGCTTCAGTTTTTCGGCGTTGATGTCTACCGCGTACACCTCCAGGGCCCCAAAAGCCCGGGCGAGTTGAATCGCCGACATTCCCAATCCTCCCACCCCGAAAACGGCCACCGTCTCGCCCGGTTTCAGCCTGGCTTTGCGCAGCGCGTGGAAGCAGGTGGACGATGAGCACATCAGCACCGCTCCCTGCTCGAAAGGGATCTCTTCAGGCAGAGGGACGACGCTGCGCGCTGGGCTAGCGATGTACTCGGCGTAACCTCCGTCGCGGTGCTTGCCGATCATCGCTCCTTCGACGCAGAATTGTTCGTTGCCCGTACTGCAGTAATAGCAGTCGCCACAGGTCGCCAGGTAGTGAATGCACACTCTGTCGCCGGCTTTCACGTTGGTGACCTGAGATCCCGCCTTCTCCACTACTCCGGCAACCTCGTGCCCCAGGGTCAGGGGCAAGGGACCTGCTGGTGAGATCCCTGCCCGGTAGTGCACATCCGAATGGCAGATACCGGCGGCCTTGACGCGCACCAGGGCGTCTTTCTCAGCCACGACAGGCATAGGTATCTCTTGCATCTGAAGGGGCTGCCCTACTTTGACCAAGCGTACCGCTTTCATAAAGCACCTCCAATTGTACTCAACACAGTGTACCATAGATAGTAGCGGATGCCAACTCTGGTGGCTCAACGTGGTCTTTGTGCCGCCTCGCAAGCGGTGGTATACTGGTAGCTGGTAAGTATCAAGCATCAAGTGGGGTGAATGTGATGGCGAAGAACTCGTTGGCGGAAGTACGCCGTCTGCGTCAGACGGGCGAGGCGTGGGAGAGCAGCGTGCGGCGTATGCGGTCCTGGATCACACCCCAGAATCAGACCCCGTATCGTCCCTACGTCATCCTGACGGTGACTCAGACCGGCCAAGTCGTTGGCACTGAGGTCGTCGAGGATGTGCCATCCTCCGACCGGGTCTTGAACAGTCTCGTCAAAGCGATGCGCCGTCCAGCCCTGGGGGCTGGGAGGAAGCGCCGTCCTGCCGTCATCTATATGGACGACGAGGCTCTGGTTGAGGCGCTGGCCCCGAAGTTGTGGGAAGTCGGCGTCCGCTGCGAGTACCGGTACACTCTACGCGAGGTGGACAGAGCTCTACTGAGTATGGAGCAGTTCATGACCAAGCAGGAGCCTATCCCCGGCCTGCTGAAGTTGCCTGGCGTGACCCCCTTCCTGGTCAAGGGGTTGTTCGAGGCGGCGGCTTCCTTTTATCGCCAGGCCCCCTGGCGCTGGATAGACGACTCCCGCCCCATTGAGGTGCGCTATCCATCCGACGGCCGGCCGCGCTACGCCGTTGTGATGGGCCACGGCGGCGAGACTTACGGCCTGGCGGTCTACAACTCGCCGGACGAACTACGGGAGGTCTATGCCGGAATACCGCCCGGTGAGTTGATCGGACGGATGGAGTGGCTCTCTCTGCTTTTCGGGGAGGTGATGGAGATGCCCTTCGACGATCTCGACGATATGGAGAAGTACAGCTGGCCGGTTGCGGGCGAACTGGCCTACCCGCTTCCCATTCGGATTCCCCGTTCAGGGCGCCCTGCCCGCCCTGGTAAGTCGCAATTGCTGTGGTTTGAAGCGGCGTTGTTGGCCATCCCCACCTTCGTGCGCGATCTTTTGCAGGCCGACGAGGGCTTCCCGCGTCCGGCTGAGGCTACGCTGACGGTGACCATGGCTGACGGCGAAGATGACGTCTATCTGCGCTATCCCGTTCCCGGCTTTGAGATTCCCTTCGAGGAGGAGCGGGCGATCATCTAGGAGGAGGAGAGGGCGCAGGCTGAGACGGCGGGTGATCACACCCACCCGCGTCATCACCTCCGGCCGCCTCAGTAGTCGCCTTGAAGAGCCGATGACCCCAAGCGACGAGACCCTCGCCCGCCGCCACCTGCTGTTTGCCCTGAGCCTGTCGGGGGGCGGAACCGAAGGGGGCGACCCTGACGCCTTCGCCCAACTCGTGAACTGCTACGCGGGCTCAATCTTTAACCTGCTCTACCGCTACACCGGCGACCGGGCCGAGGCGGAACAGTTAGCGCAGGAGACTTTCCTGCGCGTCTACCGTGCGCTACCCGATGCCGATCTCAGCCGGCCGCTGCGTCCCTGGATCTATCGCATCGCGGTCAATCTGACCCGCGACTGGGCACGCAAGCGCCGCCCTCTTCCCTTCAGCGACCTGGGCGACGAGGAGGGAACGTGGGCCGAGGGGCTACCCGACGAAGCGCCGGCGCCGGAGGAGGTCGTCGTGCATGCCGAGGATTTGGCCCGCCTGGAGGCGGCGGTGATGGCGCTGCCGCCGCGCTACTCAACACCGTGCGCACCTGGCTGCGCCGGGCCAAAGTGCGCCTGCGCGAGATGCTGGCCGAGTGAAACTTTCCGCTCCGCTCCTCGTGTTACCAGATAGAAGAGACTGTGAGAAAAGGAGCAGAGACATGAGCAAGAGAGCCTTAATCCCAATCCTGCTGGTCGCGTTCACGCTGATCGCCTGCACCCGGCCGCGCCGCGCCAGCCCACAACCTTCCGTCGAGAGCATCACCACCATCACGGAATACGGCAAGAGCCTCGACTGGTCACATACAACGGACCTCATCGCCTTTGGGAAGAGGGGTGAAGACGGCTACTACGACGTCTACGTTATGCGCCCGGACGGATCGAGCGAGACCTGCCTCACGTGCGGCAATCCCGACGTCCCAAAGCACAATGGCAATCCGGCCTGGCATCCGTCTGGCGAGTACATTGCGTTCACGGCCGAAAAGGCGGAGAACCCGGCCGAGGATGACGAGTTCGCCATTCCCGGCACCGGCATCCACTGCGATCTTTGGGTGATGACCGACGATGGCGGCCACCTCTACCGGTTGACCGACCTGCCCTGGCGTCCGGCGCAGGGTGTGATCCACCCCCAGTTCTCCCACGACGGCACGATGCTCCTGTGGACGGAGAGGGTGAGCCCCGGCGGGGGGCTTCCCTGGGGGGAATGGGCGCTCAAGTTGGCCGACTTTGTGGTGGGCGCGGATGGCCCCCGCATCGAAAACATCCGAACCTACCAGCCCGGCGACCAGCACAACTTTTACGAAAGCCACGCCTTCTCCAACGACGACAGCCGCATCCTGTTCTCGGCCAACTCGATCCCTGGCCAATCGCCTACCGGCATAGACATCTACGAGATGGACCTGGCCACCCAGGAACTGACCCGCCTGACGGCCACGCTGGAGGACTGGGACGAGCACGCCCACTACTCCCCGGACGGCACCCGCATCGCCTGGATGTCAAGCACGGGCTTTGACATCACGTACACCTCAATTGAGAAACACGAGTGGGCACGGGAACTGATAACCGAACTCTGGATCATGGATGCGGATGGCTCGAACCCACAGAGGCTGACTTACTTCAACGAACCAGACCATGCAGAATACACGGGCCATCCCGTCATCGTTTCGGACAGCGCGTGGTCCCCTGACGGCAATCGTCTGGCCGTGCTTATGGCGTACAGGACCGCTTCTGGCCTCAGGACAAGGATCGTGATGATCACGCTCCGGGCAGGTATGTAGGACACTTAGGCAGAAGTTCCTCGTCAGTTAGACATTGTCGAGAGCGTCGGTCGAGTAGGAGCGGCTTGTGTTGAGTAGCCGAAGGCGTATCAAAACAAGCGACGTATCGAGACCACGCGACTTATGAGGTACTTTTGTTGTCGAGGAACGCTTGGTTTCGATACGCTTCTCCACTTCGTTCCGAAGCTACTCAACCGGCGCTTGTTCTGCAACTGTGAGGGATTTCCGCCGGGCTGTAGTAGGACAATGACAGATTTGCTGGACCATTCATTGAACCGGCTGGGACGCGAGCCACTGCCGGCCGGCTTCGCCGCCAGTGTGATGGAGGCCGTGGCACTGCACCGCCGACGCCAGGCCCGCCTGCGGACGTTATTCGCGGTCGCCTGCGGTCTGGCTGGGCTGGCGTCTCTACCCTGGACGTTGGCGCCACTTGCCGAATGGCTGGCGACGTTGGAACGGGCGCTGACCGCCGACGCCTGGCTGTGGGCGCTGGTGAGCGGCGACACCGCTGCGTGGATGGCCGTCTTGGATGGCCTGCTGATTCTGCCGGACGGGCTGGGCGTCCTGGCGGTGGCGACTGTGACACTGCTAGGGATGGCTGGCGCGCTGGCGTTGGCACGCTTGCTGCCGGAGGAGAGGCGCGCTCTGCTACCGGCGCTGCCAGGAGGCATGGGATGAGGAGACGAGACTGGATCCTTCTGCTGTTGACGATTGTGCTAACCGTGGCGATTGTCGCTGTGACCACTTTGCTCCTGCCTGGGCCGGAGCAGCCGCTGGCGCACGCGCTGTCCCGCTTCGCGGCTGGCGGAGCAGTGGCCCGCCTGTTGGGCCCGGCGCCCACAGGCCTGCGGGCGCTGGCGCGCACGCTGGGCGGCGGGATATTCCTGCTGCTCTTCTGGGGACTGCTGTTGTACCTGCTCCCGCGCCGGATGACCGGGATGACCAGCAGCCTCACCTGGAGGGGGCTGGGCCGCACACTGCTGGTGGGGCTGGCCGTGACGCTGCTGGCATTGGCACTGGTGGTGCTGAGCGTTCTCACCCGCTCAACTCTGATGCTAACTCTTCCGCTCGTCTGCGGGCTGCTGCTCGTCGGCCACTGCGGCGCGGCATCGCTGGCGGTGGCGCTGGGGTGTGGGATGAGGCGTCTGCTGGGCTCTGTGGCGGTCTCGGTACCGCTACTGGAACTGACGCTGGGCACTCTGGTGATCTACGGGCTGGGCTACGTCCCCATCCTCCGGCTGCTGATCGGCGCATTGGTGATCGTGCTGGCGCTGGGCGTAGCCGTCCGCACGCGCATGGGCAGTGGAAAGCCCTGGTCGTTGTCACCGCTAGTGCAGACGGGGGACAATCTACCTTCAGAGGAGGAATAGCATATGCCGTTCTTCACCCTCAAGGAATTGCCGGGGACCGAGATGCTGCCGGGTGTCACGCGCCGGGCGGTCTACCTGGAGCACGTGATGATGACCTTCTTCCACTTCGAGCCGGGGAAAGCAGTCCCGGTGCACGATCATCCCCACGAGCAGATCACCTACGTCGTGCAGGGGGCGATGGAGTTCACGCTAGCGGGCGAGACGCGGGTGCTGCGGGCTGGCGATGGTGTCTGCTGCCCGCCTGGCGTGCCGCACGGCGCCGTGGTCCTCGACGAGCCTACCCTGGCCCTTGATGCCTGGTATCCTCTGCGCGAAGAATACAAGTAGCGGCGTGAAGGCGATAGCAATCGCTTTTATTCGCGTAGTCATTATGGGCTATGCTGGTGTCTCTCTGAGTTTCTCCGACAGATTTTAGCCTATGCGAAAGGAAGGTGTGTGATGCATCTCAAGTGGTATGGATGGCTGGGGCTGACCATCGTCGTTGGGGCCGAAATCTGCCTCTTTGCCCGGCAGCCCTTTGTCTCCAGGTGGTTCATCCCCATCGTCTGGACCGGCTACATCCTCTTCGCCGACGCGCTGGCACTGCGGTTGCGGGGCCATTCGCTCATCCACGACCGGCCCTGGGAGGCACTGATGCTGGTCTGGATCTCCGTTGGCTGTTGGCTGCTGTTTGAGGTGTACAATCTTTCCTTGCAAAACTGGTACTACGTGGGCGTGCCAGAGCACCCGATCGAGCGGGATTGGGCTTTCTTGTGGTCCTTCGCTACCATTATGCCGGGGATGTTCGAGACGGCCGACGTGCTGGAGGGGCTGGGGTTTCTGCGTAACCTGAGGACAAAACCGCGTAGCCTCTCTCCAGCGTTGCTGGCGGCGATGTTCGCGGTGGGGGTGGCCTTTGTGACCATTCCGCCGCTGCTGCCCGTCCACATCGCCCGCTACACCTTCGCCTTTGTCTGGGTCGGGTTTATCCCCTTGCTGGAGCCGCTCAACCTGCAACTGGGCATCGCGTCGCCGCTGGCCAGGTGGGCGCGTGGTGACCCGCGTCTTGCCCTGCGGCTGCTGGCGGCAGGGATGGTTTGCGGCTTCCTGTGGGAGTTCTGGAACTTCTGGGCCACCGCCGGCTGGCGCTACACGTTGCCCTGGCCGCTCGATTTCGGCGTCCACTACTTCCGTATGCCGGTGTTGGGGTTGCTGGGCTTCCCGCCTTTCGCCTGGGAATGCTGGGCGATGTTCCAGTTGCTCAAGCGGGCGCTGCGCGGCGACGTGCTGTGGCAGGGTTGAGAGGAGACGAAAGTCGCATAGACGCAGCCTCCCAAACGCAGGTATTCCATCAGAACGTGCTCTGATGGGATGTTGGTGTGTGTTTGGATTTCGAATAGTGTCCCCTTACTGCTCCACTTTCCCGTGTTCGCGTTCACTTGGCTTCTGTATGCGCTGTGGTATAATCCCGCCCGTCCCTGTGAAATCGTGCGGAACCTGACGTTGCAGTTGGGAGGCGGGTGCGTGAAACTACATGAGTATCAGTCTAAGCAGCTCTTCGCCGCACATGGCGTGCCGATTCCGGTTGGCGACATCGCTGCCACGCCCGAAGAAGCACGCCGCATCGCCGAGGAATTGGGGAGACCTGTCGTTGTCAAGTCCCAGGTGCTCGTTGGAGGGAGAGGTAAGGCTGGCGGTATCAAGCTGGCCCAGACCCCCGACGAGGCCGAAAGGGTGGCCGGGCAGATCCTGGGGATGGAGATCAAGGGTTTGCCCGTGCGCAAGGTTCTGCTGGACGAGGCGGCCGACATCCGGCAGGAAATCTATCTGGGCATCGTCGTGGACCGGGCCAATCGCCGCCCGGTGATGATGGCTTCCTCCGAAGGTGGCATGGAGATCGAGCAGGTCGCCCGCACCAACCCAGAGGCGATCAAGGAAGTCACCATTGACCCCTTCCTGGGCCTGCGTGGTTACCAGACTCTGACGTTGGCCAAAGGCATCGGGCTGGTGGGCGAGCACTTCCGTGGATTAGACCAGGTTGCTCGTGGCCTGTACGAGGCTTTCATGGCCTACGATGCTTCACTGGCCGAGATCAATCCGCTGGTCGTCACCGGCAGGGGTGAACTGCTGGCGGTGGACGGTAAGATGGTGCTCGACGACAACAGCCTCTTCCGCCACCCGGATCTGGCAGAGATGCGGGACGTGGACGAGGAGACTCAGGCTGAGCGGGAGGCGCGTGAGGCTGGCCTGAGCTACGTCCAACTTGACGGTGAGATTGGCTGTATGGTCAACGGAGCGGGGCTGGCGATGGCGACGATGGACATCATCAAGCACTTCGGCGGCGCTCCAGCCAACTTCCTCGACATCGGCGGCGGGGCTAAGGCTGAGCGCGTGGCGGCGGCGTTGCGCCTCATCCTAGCAGATCCCAACATCAAGGCCGTGCTGTTCAACATCTTTGGCGGCATCACCCGTTGCGATGAGGTGGCCAAGGGCATCGTCGCTGCCTTCGAGGAGGTCAAGCCCGGTGTTCCACTGGTGGCACGGCTGGTGGGAACGAACGAGGAAGAGGGGCGTGCGATTCTGGAAGGATCGGGCTATCAGCTGATCACAGCAGCGACTTTGGCCGAAGCGGCGCGGAGGGCGGTCGCTGCCGCCAGAGGCGAATTGGCGATGCAGCGTTCTGAGCTTGTCGAAGAATAGGGAGGCTGCGGATGGCGATTTTGGCTGACAAGAACACCCGGTTGCTCGTGCAGGGCATCACCGGGCGCGAGGGCGAGTTCCACAGCCGACGCATGATCGAATACGGCACGCAGATTGTGGCGGGCGTCACGCCTGGCAAGGGCGGGCAATGGGCTTGCGACGACAAGGTGCCTGTCTTCGACACCGTTGCCGAGGCGGTGGCGGCCACCGAGGCTAACACCTCCGTCATCTACGTGCCGGCCCGCTTCGCCCCCGATGCCATCCTGGAGGCAGCCGACGCGGGCATCCCGCTTATCGTCTGCATCACCGAAGGCATCCCTACGCTGGACATGATCCGCGTCTGCGCCTACCTCGATCAGAAGGGTGTGCGGATGGTGGGGCCCAACTGCCCCGGCCTCCTCTCGCCTGGCGAGGCAAAGGTCGGTATCATGCCCGGTCACATCGCGACTCCTGGCCCTATCGGTGTCGTCTCCCGTTCCGGCACGCTGACCTACGAGGTGGTCTACGCTCTCACCGCCCGTGGTATGGGCCAGACTACCTGCGTTGGCATAGGTGGCGATCCTGTCATCGGCATGACCTTCATTGACGTGCTGAAGCTGTTTGAGGACGATCCGTTGACCGAGCAGGTGGTGCTCATCGGCGAAATTGGCGGCACCGACGAGGAGCGGGCTGCGCAGTTCATCAGCGAGCGGATGACCAAGCCGGTCACGGCCTTCATCGCGGGGCGGACTGCGCCGCCAGGCAAGCGCATGGGCCACGCTGGAGCCATCATCCAGGGCGGTACCGGCACCGCTGTGGAGAAGATCACTGCTTTTGAGGCCGTTGGAGTGCGGGTGGCCGAGCATCCGGAACAGATCCCTGACCTCGTAGCGCAGAATTAGCGGCCAGCGCCTAGCCGATGCAGTCAGCCGTTAGCAGCTGGTGTCAGCAACGGCTGATTGCTGTATTGGATATGTGCAACTCGCAACTCGCAATTCGCAATTCGCTATGTGTAATTCTGGCTCTGGCGCTGGGTCTCATCGCGGCTGCACCTTTCCTCACCCGGCCTGGCCTGCCACACCATACGGATGCTGAACTCCACGTCTATCGCGCCGCCGAGTTGGGCCATATCCTCCACGCCGGCGTCCTCTATCCGCGCTGGGCTCCCGACTTCTACTTCGGCTACGGCTATCCCATCTTTAACTACTATGCTCCGCTGACTTACTACCTGGCCAATCTGTTTGACCTGCTGCCGGGCGTGGGAATCGTGGGCGGGGTCAAAGCGGTGTTCGTCCTGGGGTTAGTCATCGCTTCGCTGGGGGCCTACCTGCTGGGGCGCGAACTCTTCGGCCCTGAGGCGGGGGTGTTGGCGGCCGCATCCTTCACTTTTGCCCCTTATGTTGTGTTCGTTGACCCGCATGCCCGTGGCGACTTGGCGGAGCATTTCGCTGTCTGCCTGCTCCCGCTGGTTTTCTATACGTTCCGTCGTCTGATGAGCGGTGCCCTGAGCTCGTCGAAGGGTAGGGTGGGGGGGAGAGGGGCGTTGCTGGGAAGCGTGTTGACACTGGCGGCTCTCGTGTTCAGCCATAATCTCCTTGGCCTGGTCACCAGTGGCTTGTTGATGGTCTATTGGGTGTGGCAGATTGTGTTCAGCAGAGGGCGCGGTCGGGCGGGGTGGGGGATGCTGGCGTTTGCCTTAGCGGCGGCCATCGTAGCCTTTTTCTGGCTCCCGTCTTTGCTGGAGTGCGATGCCATCAAGCTCGACGTCGTCGGCCCAGGCCACTTCGACTTTCGCGAACACTTCCTTTCACTCAGCGAATTGTTGGCTCCCTCGCGTATTCTTGATCTGGGCGCGACGGCCCCCCATCACTGGCACAACTTGGGTCTAGCCCAATGGTTGCTGGCTTTGCCTGCGTTGGGTGCACTTCTGCGACGCGAGGCGTCTGGGCGGCGGGTGCTATTCTATTTCGTCCTGGTTGGGCTGGGCCTGATCTTCCTCCTGTTGCCCGTCTCTATGCCCATCTGGGAAAGTGTCCCGTTGATGGAGTACCTTCAATTCCCCTGGAGGTTACTAGGACCGATCAATCTGATGCTGGCGGTGTGTGCTGCAGGTGGTGCGGCTTTACTTCCCGCCGGGCGCTGGCGCACTCCAATACTGGCTGCGGGACTGACTACGATTTTGATGCTCGCGTTGCCGGTCTTGTATCCGCCGATGTGGGCGCCGGACTTCGGCCCCACCGCACCTTGGGACATCATTCAGTGGGAGCAGCGGAGTGGTGCACTCGGTACGACCTCCACCGGTGACTTCCTGCCGGTGGAGGCAGCGCTGTCGCCTGTGCGGCCTGCGCCGTGGTTGGTTGAATCTTACTTGCAGCCCGGCTCAGTAGATAGGATCAATCGTTTTACGCTGCCTGATGGTGCCAGGGTCGAGATCGTTGAGCAGGGACCGCTATACAATCGCATTACCGTCAATACGCCCGAGCAGTTTGTCTTGCGCCTGCTTACGTTCTACTTCCCGGGTTGGCGGGCCTACGTGGATGGTAAGGAGGTTGAGATTGAGGTGGCCGGCCCCGAGGGCTTCATTACCCTGTGGGTGCCCGAAGGGGAACATGAGGTGCTGGTGCGTTTTGAGAGCACGCCACCACGCACGGCCGGGTGGATCATCTCGGCGGTTGGCCTGGTCATGTTGATCGTTGCATTGGTGCTGATGCGTGCCCCCCGTGTTCGCAATCTACAATCTGCAATCCGCAATCGTCCGACTGAGCGCTCACGACTAAGTCCGCAATCCGCAATCTGGCTGGGCGGGGCACTTCTGCTATTTGTGTTTCTCAAGGCTGTAGTGATAGACCCACAGGACGGCCGGCTGCGCTATACCTCACCACCGGGCCAAGCGTGGGCTGCCCAACACGAACTGCGGGCGAACTTCGGTGGCCAGATTGAGCTGCTAGGCTACGATCTGCCCCGGCAGCATGTTCGTTCCGGCGACGAATTCCCCGTAGTGTTGTATTGGCATGCCCTGTTGCCTTTGGGTGTGAACTACCAGTCTTTTGTGCATCTGACTCGCCCGCCGCACATCCTGTGGGGCCAGGACGATCATCTTAACCCGGGCGACCTGCCGACGACTCGCTGGCCATTCGACAAGTACGTGTGGGACGAATACGAGGTCCAGGTACTGCCGGGGACACCGCCGGGGGAGTACGTGCTCAGTGCTGGACTCTATTCGTGGGCTGGAGGCTATCGCTTGCAACGGTACGATGAGGAAGGCGACAGCGCTGTGATTGCTTCAGTTGAGGTGGAGCGCCCGCGTCGCCAGCCTCAATTGGATGAATTGAAAATGACGCGCCAGGTGATGGCGACCTTCTCGGAGGGCAGCGTCACGTTGCTGGGGTATGCCCAACCCGACAACCAGGCGACGTTGCCAGGCGAATGGCGTGTCACACTCTTCTGGCGTGCCGACAGCGATCATCCCGCTGCGCGTGTCCGTGACCTGGTGTTGCTGGACGCCGAGGGGCAGGAAGTGTGGCGGCTCTCAGGAACGCCGGTGGATGGCTACTATCCCTTTGAAGCGTGGCAGGCTGGCGAGGTCGTGCGCGATCCGCTCGTGTTTGTCTTGGCACAGCCACTGGACCTAAAACCGGGTATCTACCGCTTTGATGTGACGGTGAGTGCGGATGTGCCCCTTCTACCCGAGGGGGCGAGCGGACCCTCTGTAGCTCTGGGTACAGTGGAGTTCATAGCGAAAGAAGGCGAGGAGTGACAATGGTTGAGATGACAAAAAGCGAGCGGTTGGTGGCTGCCATCCGCGGCGAACCGGTGGATCGGCCGCCAGTGGCGTTGTGGCGACATTTTCCTGGCGATGACCAACAGCCTGAGGACTTGGCGGCGGCGGCTTTTGCCTTCCAGCGCCGCTATGACTTCGACTTCGTCAAGGTGACGCCGGCCAGCAGTTTCTGCCTGCGGGATTGGGGATCGCAGGATCGCTGGGTGGGCAGCCCGGAAGGGACTCGTGAGTACACCTTCTATCCCATCCAGGCTCCCGAGGATTGGCGCGGGCTTCGTCCCCTCGACCCTGCCCAGGGGTCGCTGGGTGCGCAATTGTGCTGTCTTCGCCTGATTGCAGATAAACTGGCGGGCGAGGCCCCTTTCATCCAGACCATCTTCAGCCCTCTGGCCCAGGCCAAGAACCTGGTGGGCAGGGAGCAGTTGCTAGTGCACCTGCGCCGCCATCCTGATGCAATTCGTGCTGGGCTGGAGGCTATCACTGAGACGACGATCCGGTTCATCCAGGCAGCGCGTGAGACGGGCATTGCCGGGGTGTTCTACGCTGTGCAACACGCGCAATATGGGTTGCTGAGTGGGGAAGAGTATGCTGCCTTTGGCCGTCCCTATGACTTGCGGGTATTGGAAGCAGCACAGGGGTTGTGGCTCAATGTGCTGCATCTACACGGGACCGACGTGATGTTTGATCTCTTAGCAGACTATCCGGTCCAGGTGATCAACTGGCATGATCGAGAGACGTGGCCAACGCTGGCCGAGGCGCAGCGATGCTTTGGCGGAGCAGTGTGTGGTGGACTGCAGCGCTGGGAGGTGGTCATACGGGGTACTCCCGATCAGGTCTGGGGGCAGGCTGCCGACGCGATCGCGCAGACTGGGGGGCAACGCTTTATCCTTGGTACGGGTTGTGTCACACCCATCGTGGCTCCGACGTCAAACATTCGTGCGGCGCGAGAAGTGGTGGATGGGTGACTCTGCGTCTCTAGTGCTGCGAGTGCTGTGCGAGGGTGCGCGTCAAAATCCCTTCCCGTTCAGATAGATCGGGGGATTGCCTTTTGTGGCGACGTTCCTCCTGTTGTTGAGGCTGCTGAGTCTGGGCGCGTTGTAGCGCGATTTCCATCGTCGTCTTGGCGGGCTCCTCTTCAGGCTCGTCCTCTGGTAATGTGTCCCCAAGACCTAGCATCGTCAGATCAATGCGTCGTTTCCGCCGGTCCACTTTGAGGATGCGCACTTCGATCTCTTCGCCGATCCGCATCAGTTCGGATGGGTGGCGGACGTAGCTAACCGACATCTCCCGAACGTGCAGCAAGCCCGGGCGTTCAGCCCCGATGTCAACAAAAGCGCCATAAGACTCGAGCCGTGTCACAGTGCCCGTGTGAACCTGTCCCTCTGCTAACTGATGCCAATCCAGCTTGGGCGGTTCGATCATCGTCAAGCCGATTTGGCCCCGTGCTGGGTCCACTTTGGTGACCCACACTGTCACACTGTCTCCTGGCTGAACCACGTCCGTGACCCGGTTCACTTGGGTGGGGGAGAGCTGGGAAATGTGTATCACCCCATCTCGTTCCAGGCCGATGTCCACCACTGCGCCATACATATGAGTTTCCTTGACGGTCCCCCGCAGACGCATCTTGGGTTGCAGATCGGTGATAGATGTGATTTCCATGCGATACTCCTTCTTCCTTGTCGAACAGGCTTCATGTCAATGTCACTCCCGTCGCTATCTTCGCATAGTCATTATGATCTTTCGATTCTTTCTAGCATCGAAAGTGATTCAGGCTACGCGAAAAAGAACGGCTGGTTAAGCGGACACCCGAGGTACTCCAGGGTGGGGGAGTAACCGGTCGTCCTATCGCCGATGTCGTTCCTTTAGCACGCGCTCAACCTCCCGCTGAGCATCCCGCTCGGCGATAGCCTGCCGTTTGTCATACTTCCGTTTTCCTCGCGCCAGCGCGATCTCAACCTTGGCCCGGCCACGCTTCAAGTACAGGCATGTCGGCACGATGGTGTATCCGCGTTCCTGAACGCGAGAGACCAGGCAGTTGATCTCCCGGCGATGGAGCAGCAGCTTGCGCGGACGAAGTGGCTCGTGGCCGCACCGCCCCGACGGGTCGTAGGGTGCGATGTGCACGTTGAGCAGCCATAGCTCCCCGTTCCTAGGTCGTACGTACCCATCGCTCAGGTTCACCCTACCAGCGCGGATGGACTTGATCTCCGTCCCTGTCAGGATCAGGCCAGCCTCACGCCGCTCTTCGAGGTAAAAATCGCGAGCAGCCTTGCGGTTGGTGGCGATGATTTTGACCCCTGACATCACTCACCCGTGAGCAGGTATTCAACGGCCCGCTCTAACTGAGGATCGGCGCCAGGCTCCAGGTCCTCCTCCTCAGGCCATGGGACTTCGAGGTCGGGTGTGAGGCCCTGGCCGTGGATGGCCCGGTCGTTGGGCGTGAACCATAAAGCAGAGGTGACCCGCAACTCGGAGCCGTCGCTGAGGGTAAAGGGCCGTTGCACGGATCCTTTGCCGAAGGTGCGCTCCCCGACCAGTATGGCCCGTTCCCGGTCCTGGAGAGCGCCCGCGACGATCTCCGCTGCGCTGGCGGTGCCTCCGTCCACCAATACTACCAGCGGGACGTCCTCTCCCACATCTCCGGGGTCAGCCTCGAACTTCCGCTCATTGCCATTGCTCCAGCGCTCAACGACGACCACGCCATCGTCGAGAAAGAGATCACCAACCTCCACAGCCTGGTCCAGCCACCCTCCAGGATTCCCGCGTAGGTCGAGAACAATGCCATGTGGGTCCTGAGCCAGAAGTTCCTCCAGACCATCCTCCATCCGCGCACTGGCCGTGGCGCTGAAATCGTACAATCTAAGGTAGCCGACGCCATCGTCGCGCATCTCCACCTCAACGATGGGAATCTCAAGGCGTGCGCGGGTGGCAGTGACCTCGAACGGCTCTGGTGTCCCTGTGCGCTCGATGAGCAGCGTGACCTCGGTGCCAGCCGGGCCGCGAATCAAACCGATGGCCTCGTAGATCGTGCTGCCGACGATGGAGACGCCATCAACCTCTAGGACCCGGTCGCCGGCCAGTATCCCCGCCTGCTCGGCTGGCCCCTCCTCGAAAGTCTCCACAATCTCCAGCTTGCCCGCCTCGTCCATACTCACAAACGCGCCAATGCCCTCGAACTCGCCGGTGGCATCCTCGGCCAGGATCGCCGCGACATCAGGCTCCATAAAGGCGGTATATTCGTCGTCCAGCGTGCTCAGCATCCCCTTAATGGCAGCGTAGGTCACCTCTTGCATATCCGGCAGCTCGCCGTAGAAGTTGTCCTGTACCAGCTCCCACACCTCCCAGAATAGCTGGAAGGTTTCCTGATCTTCGCCCTCTGGCGTGGGGATCGGAACAGGTGTGGATGTGGGTGCAGCCTCTGCAGGCGACGGAGCGGCCGTCGGAGCGGCCCCAGGCCATGGCGGCAGAGCACCGCTCTGGGTCAATACGTAAGAAGAACCGAAGCCGGCGACAAACGCAACCGCCGAAAGCGCCAGCACGATTGTACCTACGAGCACGAGCTTAATCACGTTACGCAAGACGCTGTCCATCATCAGCTCCTAATGTTCAACTATTGTCATTCTGATACCCGGCGCTGTAGGTAGTCCACAGCGTAGCCAAGTTGCTGATCCTGTGGCCCATCGCCGCGCGGGATGTAGACATCGGGCTTCAGGCCCTGCCCGTCGATTCGGTGCTGGCTGGGCGTCAACCAAATTGCCGCAGTGACGTGCAACGACGAACCGTCGGAGAGCTCGTAGATCAGTTGGACCGACCCCTTGCCGTAGGTGGGCTCCCCAACCAACAGAGCACGATCCCGGCCCTGCAGAGCACCAGCGACGACCTCGGCTGCGCTGGCGGTTCCACCGTTGACCAGCACGACCAAAGGCACATCGGTGGCAACGCCACCACCTCGCACCGGAAAGGTGAGCTCCTCGGCATCCCGCTTCAGTTCGTACAACACAACACCATCCTGGAGAAACTGGCTGGCGGTAGCTACGGCTGGATCAACCAGCCCGCCATAGTTGTCCCGCAGGTCCAAGACCAGGCTGATGGTCTCCGCTGCTTGCAGCTCTTGGAGAGCGGCTACTACCTCGCCGCCTGTTCTCTCGGTGAAGTTCTCTATGTGAATATAGCCGATGTCGGGGGCCTGATCGAGCACCCGCCAAGTGACGGAGGGCACCTGAATCTCCTCCCGGGTGATCGTGAGATCGAACAGTGGGGTGGGGGGGCGAGAGAGCGTAAGTGTCACAGGTGTACCCACCTCACCGTGGAGGTAAGCACTCACGTTGTCTGTTGTCATCTCATCAGTGATCGCCTTGCCGTCCATTGCCAGCAGGATGTCCCCCTCAAGAACCCCAGCACGCTGGGCAGGGGAGTCGGGATAAGGAGAGAGCACCATTTGACCATCTGCATCGCGCCACAGCGTGACGCCTATGCCGCCGAAGGCCCCACGCATCCGGTCTCGCTCCAGTTCGCGGGGCTGGGGCTCGACAAAGACGGTATAGGGGTCATTGAGCAGTGCCAGGGCCCCATGGATGGCCCCATAGGTGCGCTCACGTGGCGAAGGAAGCTCACCATAGAAATTCCGCTCCAGCCGATCCCAGGCTTCCCAGAACACATCCAAAGGCTGCGCTTGGCCGACCCGCTGCAGTTCGTCCCACACACGGTAGGTGCCGAATCCAGCTGTGTAAGCCAGACAGAGGCAGAGGAACAGACCACTGATCAGCCGAAAGGCCCGCCCGGCTGAACTAGACATAGTAACAACTCCTGCTAGGCGTAAAGCTGGACGATAAAACCTGAGATTTCCATATTTAGCTATTCTAACACAAAGCAGAGGGCAGGCAAGTTTGGGGGGAGCTCCAACTGTGGTCTGTGGTGGTTGGTGAAGTTGGGCACTGCTTGTCAAACCGCACTTGACATAAAGATACCTCAGCAAGGGTATTGGACAAGCACCGCCGGCAGGATCCGCGCCTCCGCGCAATCCGCTTCCGACGCGGCTTCCAGGGAGCATTATGACACGTCGTCATGCCAGTTGGAGGTTTTCGTAGAAGCTGGCAATTCGCTTCTGTTATGTCGTGGTGTTATGTCAAGTATATATAGCTGAAAGCAACTGAGGTGACATAAGTTTTTTAGTCGGAAGTTACAATCGAGCGCAAGTGGACAAAAATGCAGCGTTGGCTTATAATCAGGCTTGACTCAAGAACTTGGGATAGCTCCCCACGCCACACTCTCCTCGACAGAGAAGAGCGCTAAACATAAGGAGAACAAGCATGTCTGAAGATGTCTACCGCAAACTAGCCCAGCGATTGGATGCCATCCCCAATGGTTTCCCGGCCACCGAGAGCGGCGTGGAATTGCGCCTGCTGGCGAAGATCTTCACACCAGAGGAAGCAACCCTGGCCAGTGTGATGCGCTTAACCCACGAGCCAGCCACTGATATCGCCGCCCGCGCAGACGTGGATGCCGACGCCGCCTACCGCACGCTCAAGGGAATGGTTCGTAAGGGCCAGATCATCGCCAGAAAAAGCAAGGGCAAACTCACCTTCAGGCTAATGCCCTTCGTCGTCGGCATCTACGAGGAACAGTTGCCACGCATGGACGCGGAGCTGGCGGCGCTGTTCGAGCAGTACTTCCAAGAGACACAAGGTGGCAGCATCACCCGCGACGCACCTGCTATCCACCGCGTCATCCCTGTCGAGGAAGCGATCCCCTTCGACCTGGAGATCTTCCCCTTCGAACGTGCCACCGAACTGCTGGATGGGGCCAAATCGTGGGGCGTGCGCGACTGCATCTGCCGCGTCCAGCAGAAACTCGTCGGCAAGGGATGTAACCACCCGGTTGAGAACTGTCTGGTCTTTGCACCGCTCGAGGGGGTCTTCGATCACGGCAAGGTCACCCGTCCCATCACCAAGGAGGAGGCGCTGCGCATCCTGCGCGAGGCCGAGGAGGCGGGCTTGGTCCACTCCACCGGCAATTACCGCGACGGCCACTACTACATCTGCAACTGCTGCACCTGCTGCTGCGGGATACTGCGCGGCGTGGCTGAGTTCGGCATCCCCACCGCCGTTGCTCATTCCGATTTTCGCGCTATCGTGGACGCCGAGGTATGCGTCGGCTGCGCCGATTGCGTCGAGCGCTGCCAGTTCGGGGCGCTTGCAGTGCCGGAGGACGTCTGCGTGGTGGATCACGTTCGCTGTGTGGGCTGCGGGTTGTGTGCCACCGTCTGCCCTGCCGACGCGTTGCACCTGGAGCGCCGGTCTGAGGGCGAGACACCCCCGCTGCCAGCCAACATCAGGGATTGGATGACGCAGCGTGCCGAGGAACGTGGCATCTCGATCTCAGGTGTCCTCTAATAACTGCGTTTTGCCAGCGACGGCTGGAGAACGCAACGAGGTTGCCTTCACATCAATAGCCAGAGGCCCCTATCTCCCGGCAGAGCTCCATCAATCCGGGGTGGATGTACTGTCCCTCTTCTTCCAACTGTACATCGTCGGCCCAGACCGAGGGGGTGAGGACCACGCCATCGGTGTGGCTGGGTGCCCCCTTGCTAGAAGGGCCGATGCCGAACTGCATACATCCAAAGACGCGCTCATCCTCGAGAATGCGCCCTGTGGGTCGGCTCACGCCGGGGTTAAAGCCATAGCAGGCATGATCCACCATGTACATGATCGGATCGTCAAAGCTCGCCAGCCAGCGCTCGAAAAGCCTGGCCTCGTGGTCCCCTTCGATGCGCCGGATGTAGCCTTCCTCGATGTGCAGCACCACCAGGGAGTGGAGCACGCCCAGATCGGCTGGCGGCCATAGACAGCCATCGAAGACCAGGGTCCCCTCGAAGCTCCCATGGTGAGCCATGAAGCCTGACTGTCCACCCAGCATCACCGGGTAGCCCCCCTCAGCTGGCGGCGGTTCCCAGAAAGGATCGCCAGCTTTGTCAATCTTCATCGTCAGGTCGGTGCCGGCCGGGCTGGTGACGCGGATTGTCTCGGCTGCCTGTGAGATCTCGTACAGCCGTGTCTTCATCTTGTCCAGGGCAGGATAGTTGACGCGGCCAATGGTGCGCACCATCATATCCACGTCCATGCCCGTCAGGCAGAGGTAGGGACAGCCAGCGGCAATGGCCGCATCATAGGCTGGGCTGTAGAGCTGGTAGGCGGTGGCAAACTCGATCCACAGGTCAGCCTTGAGGAGAGCGTTGGCCACCGGGCCAGGTGGGTCCATACAGGGCTGAGGCAGAGTGGGATACCAGATCACAGTCGGTACACCACCCACAGCAAAGGTAGCCTGAGCGGTGGCCTGCACAACTCGGGGGTCACTGGCCGTGTCGGCGGTGATGACTACCTGTTGACCCGGTTGGACCGGCATGACCTCGGTCACCACTTTACGGGCAGCTAATGCCAATTCATAGGCATAGTAGTCATGTTGACCCTCCGTACCTAACTTAAAGGGCATGATTATCTCCTCTCCATCAACTCCTCGATTCGTACCACAGATTCTGCACATCGGCCTCCACTGGTGGCGCTTCGGTCAGCAGGATAAACTCTGCGGAGGGGTTCGTTCGAGTGGCAACGAGATTCTTCGCCGCCCTATGGGCGGCTCAGAATGACAGACCATCAAAACAATTTTAAATTGCTAGCTCCGTCGCCCTTCTGTGAGTCCGGTGACTTCCAAGGTGTTGGGATCGATGATCACCCCGTAATCCTTCTCCGCCATTTCCACGGTAATGAAGCCATCCCTCACGTCTCTTTGTACCTCCTCAACAGGCCGCTGGTAGGGATTGCCCCAGCCGCCGCCGGTGGCGGTGATTAGCCGGGCCACGTCACCTTTCTTGAGATGAACGCGTGCTGACTTGCCAACGACAACAGGCTCGCGGCCGTCGGCAAAGATGAACTTGGTGTAGTTGGGCGAGCCCCCCTGGCCTCCCTCCATGGCCCAAGGCCTGAACTTGTAACGGCCAAAGGTGCCGGTATACCAGGCCTCGTCAGCGACGATGCGGTAGTCACGCACCAACCCCCGCCCGCCCCGATACTGCCCCGCCCCACCCTCGCAGATGTCGAAGCCGTACTGGTCCACCAGCACGCCGTAGCGGGTCTCGCAAACCTCCACGGGGATGATGTAGGTCTCGCCGTCACCCACGCTAACCAGACCGCTCTCACCATCCTTGTCGTGCCCGGCCCCCCAGCCCCCAGCCTGGGGTTCGACCAGCAGGAACAGGTCGCCGGTGTCGGGATGATTGCCCGCCAGCACCACGCCGCACACACTCAAGAAGTGACCCGCCGGCAGCCGGTCAGGTACGATGGGGGCCATGGCCTTCCACACCAGGTCGGAGACGTAGAGCACAGTCTCCCAGTAGGTGGATACAGCGGCTGGCCTCTCGCAGGTGAAGATCGTCCGGTCGGGGCAGATGATCTTCAAGGGACGGAAACATCCCTCGTTGGTGGGGATGGACGGATCCGTCAGCGCCTTGAAGATGGTGCGCACCCCCGTATAGAGACCAGAGCGACTGCAGTTGACCGGGCCAGGCACCTGAGGATGGGTGCCGGTAAAGTCGCAGATGAACTCGTCGTCGGTGATGGTCACTTTGACACACACCTTGAACGGCCCGTTGCCCACCCCATCGTCGTCAATATAGTCCTCCGCTTCGTAGACGCCCTTGGGCAACTTGGCCAACGCCTTGCGGGTCATCTCCTCGCCGTAGTCCAACAGCGCCTCGATACCGGCCTGCACCAGGTCCAGTCCATACCGGTCACACATCTCCTGGAAGCGCCTCGCCCCCAGGCGGACGGAAGCGGCCTGGGCATACATATCGCCCAGCGTCATCTCCGGTGTGCGCACGTTGGCAGCGATGAGGTCCACCAGGCTCTGGTCAATTTCCCCACCCTTGTAGAGCTTGATGCAGGGGAACTGCAGCCCTTCCTGGTAGATCTCGGTGGAATCGGTGGTCCAGGAACCGGCGGCCATGCCGCCCACCTCGGTCCAGTGGCCTTTGTTGGCGGCGAAACCCACGATCATGCCATTGTAGAAGATGGGCATGAACTGAGCGACGTCGGAGAGATGGGTGCCCCCGCCGGTGTAGGGATCGTTGTGCAGGATAATGTCGCCGGGCTCCAGGCCGTCGAGGCCGAACTTGTCCAAGATCGCTTGCACACCAGAGGTGAGAGTACCCAGGAATAAGGTCACGCCGTTCCCCTGGGTGATGAGCTGAGCCTTGTGGTCGGTCAGGCCGCAGGCATAGTCCAGCACCTCGTAGATGATGGTGCTCATGCTGGTGCGCTGCGTGGCGACGAACATCTCGTCGCCGATGGCGACCAGCGCGTCCTTGATGATCTCCATAGTGAAGGGATCGACTTTTGACTTTGCCATTCCTACTCCTCCTCCCTCCCTCCGGGGGGGACTGAGGGGGGGCCTTCGATGTGCAAGAAGCCGTACTCGTCCACACTCAGTCGCTGGCCGGGGAAGACGACGGTGGTGGCGGCTGGCTCCTCGACGATCAGCGGCCCGGAGAGCGTCGCCCCGACGGGCAACAGATCGCGCTCGTAGGTTGGCGTTGCCTGGAAGGTGTCATCGAACATGACTTGGCGCTCTCCCTTAAAGGCCTCCTCGACGCTGCGAGCCTCACCATCTACAGGAAGGCGAGTGATCTTGGGCTTCTCAACCTGGCCCAGGGCCGTCAGGTGAAAGTTGACCAGTTCAACGGGCGATTCCAGGCGGAAGGTGTAGGCGTGCTCGTGTAGTTGGTGGAAGCGCTCGTTGATCTCTTGCATTTCCTTTTCTGTCAACTCGCCGCCAGGAATCGGAACCTTGACAGTGTGCTCCTGGCCCATGTAGCGCATGTCGGCAAAGCGCTGGAAGACCATCTGTTCTTTCTCCACCTTCTCGGCTGCCAACTCTTCAGTCGCTTCCTTCTCCATCTCGGCAAAAATAGCGCTCAACTCGGCTGGTTTAATGTGATCGGTACGGACCACCCTGGTGCGGATGTAGTCGTTGCGCAGGTCGGCCATTAACATGCCCCAGGCGGAAAAGACGGCCGGGGCAGTAGGCACCAGGATTCTCCTGACCCGCAACTCGCGGCCCAGAGCTGCGGCGTGCATTGAGCCGCCGCCACCAAAGGCCACCAGGGTAAACTCACGGGGGTCGTAACCGCGCCGCACCGAGACCAGCTTGAGGGCGTTGATCATGTTGGCATCGGCCAGGCGGATGACACCTATAGCCGCCTCGACGACGCTCATCCCAAAATGGTCAGCAATCTCTTGCATGGACTGGCGAGCCTTGTCCATCGAGACCTTGATCTCGCCCCCCAGGAAGTAATCGGGGTTGATGCGCCCGGCCACCAGGTTGGCGTCGGTGACGGTCGGCTTCTCGCCACCGGCATCGTAACAGGCCGGGCCGGGTACCGCGCCGGCGCTGACCGGCCCTACGCGCAACGAGCCTGCTTTGTCTATCCAGGCGATGGAGCCGCCGCCAGCGCCGATCTCCACGATGTCCACCGTGGGCATCTTGATGGGGTAGCCTTCCCAATCGCGCCGGTACTCGATCCTGTAGTCGGTGGTGATCCTGGGTACGCCGTTCTCCACCAGCGAGCTCTTGACGGTGGTGCCGCCGATGTCCAGGGAGATGATGTTAGGTTCGCCCAACAGCTCGCCGATGACCGCCGCGCCGATGACACCGGCCACCGGACCGGACTCGCAGGTTTTGATGGGCGCCTGGCGGGCCACCTCAAAGGTGGCAATCCCACCGTTGGACTGCATGATGTGGGCCACCGGCCCCATGCCCATCTGGCCCAGGTCCTGCTCCAGCGTGTTCAGGTATTGGACGGCGATGGGCTGGACGTAAGCGTTCAGCACGGTGGTGTTGGTGCGCTCGTACTCTCGCCACTCCTTGGTGATCTCGTGGGATAGAGTGATGGGAACGTCAGGCAGCAGCTCCCGTAGAAGCTCGCCACAGCGCGCCTCGTGGTCCGGGTTGGCGTAGGAATGCAAGAAGCAAACAGCGATGGCTTCGATCCCCTCTCTCTTGAAGAACTCTGCCGCCTCACGCACATCGTCCTCGTTCAGAGGCTCAAGTTCCTCCCCTTTGTAGTTGACCCGTTCCCGCACCTCCAATCGCAGGTAGCGGGGCACAAAGGGCTCCGGCTTGGTATAGTACATGTTGTAGATGTCAGGGCGGTTGGCGCGGGTGATCGCCAGGACATCGCGGAAGCCCTTGGTGGTGATGAGGCCGGTCTTGACCCCTTTCCGTTCGGTCAGGGCGTTGATGATGATGGTCGAGCCGTGGACGAAGAAGGTGGTGTCGGCCACGTTGATGCCGGACTTATCCAGGGTATCCTCCACGCCGAGGGCAAAGTTGTGGGGCGTGGTCGAGGCTTTGGTCAGACCGACCTCCCCCGTGGCCTCGTCCAGATAGATCAGGTCAGTGAACGTCCCACCGATGTCGGTTGCTACGCGCACCGAAACACCTCCTCTCCGAATTCGCCGATGGTTCACCAAGCCATAAGAATCAGCAGCACAACCACTACTGGCGATATCAGCTTTTTTCTAATTCTGTGAGCATGCGTTGGACTGTCCGAGCAAGTTCCTCGACATAGTGTTCACAAACCGAGTACACAACTTCGGCATCAAGGTCGAAGTAATGATGACTGAGAACATCCCGCATTCCCATGACCCGCTTCCACTCGATCTGTGGATACCGCAATAATAGTCCGCCTCCCGTTACCTTATCGAGGTTCTTGGCATTTTCGCCAATGGCAATCAGTTGCATGCAAATGGCATCCAGCTTTTCCAGCCCTTCCTCGGAGGTCACGAAATCTTCGGGGGACGCAATGGAAGCAAACCGCTTGGTTATGGTCTGGGCAGACCAGAGGATCTGGCGGAGAATTTCCTTGACCAGTTCGATGTCATACATAAACCGCTTCCTGCTCAATCCGCCGTTTAAGGTAAGCATTCATTCTTTCTCGATAACGCACGACATCAACCGGTCGGTGCAACAGCTCCTCCAGCTCCTGCTTGATGCCAACCAGGGCAAGCAAATCGGGCTGGCCGAGTTCGACCACAACGTCCACATCGCTGGCTTCAGTGTCCCCTTCCCTGGCAACGGAGCCGAACACACCAATGCGGACAATGCCAAACTCATCCTGTTTGAGATCCCGAAATCTAGCCAAGGTGCGCAAGATATCATCTCTTCTCATTGGACATTCCTCAGCAGGTCATAAACAGGCTAATGCTGCTCTGCTTTGGTCAGGCCGATCTCCCCAGTGACCTCGTCCAGGTAGATCAGATCAGTAAACGTCCCACCGATGTCGGTTGCTACTCGCATCAGAAATCCTCCCCTTGCTCCCTACCTCCACCAGCCTGTTGGTGTCGTTGCCAAAGCGGTGTCCTGGGCCCCGCGGCTTCGCTCGGGATAAACTCTATCGAAGGGATGTCCACCATCTTGACCATTTCGACTTACAATCTGTCTTTGATCTTCTCGATGATCTCGATCGCCGCCTCCAGCATCTGTGTCGTTTCCCCTGTGGGATAGGAGAGCACAGGCCCCGGCGGATAGCGCTCCGTGTAGTAAAAGGCGGTCAGTTTCCTCCCTATGTCCAGGTAGTCCGCGAAGATATCGTCAAAGTCAGTAGCATTGGTGATGAGCGTTTCCAGGTCGTGCTCTCCCCTTTCAATCCACTCCTCAATGCGTTTCTTCATAAAG
>JBHIET010000002.1:0-87621 GCA_046760785.1 Anaerolineae bacterium
CCGCCCCTGCTGACACCCCTGCAAGTTGCCGTTAATTTGGGCGAAATCTAGGTAATTATGCCACAGTACAGCCAGCGGGGCAACAGTAGACCGCAGGGCAATCGCATTCTTTTCTTGTGCTCAAAGCCCCAGTCCCGGGGGCGTCCCATAGCGCGAACGCATCTCCTATGACGGGACTCCCTGCCTGTGCCGCCCCCGAGGACGTGGGCGGAGAGCCTCGTTATGCCACAATACGGCCGGTAGGACAATAGTAGACCGAAAGTCCTATTGTGTTCTGGGAAACGCCTATGGTACAATGTATTCCATAGTGTAACCAGTTGTTTACTACTGAGCGGTTGTGATATGTCATCGTATGCTTGGGAGGTGTATTCGATGAGCAAGGGTGGAAAGTTGTTCCTGCGTCTAGGCATCCTGGGAGAGCTTTTATCCTTCTTTTGGCGGCGCAAGTTGTGGTGGATCATTCCGCTGGTGGTCGTATTGATTTTGATGGTCGCATTGCTGGTCTCTGCTCAGAGTTCGGTATTGGCTCCGTTCATCTATGCGCTGTTCTAGCGAGAGGCGGCCCGATGGGAGTTTTGGCTGGATTTGCTCTTGTGTTGCTGACGCTGGTCGGTTACTCCGGCGGTGTGGCACTGGCCGGGCGACGGAAAGCGATCGCACCGACGCTGGTTGATCTGGGTGTGGTGATAGTGTTGTGGGCGGCTGCGCTGAGCACTCGCAATCTGCTGGGCCGCTGGCCGGCTTTCCTCGTGTGGGTTGGTGTTGGACTGGTGATGGGAGGTGTGTTGACGGCGCTGCGCCGGAGGTGGTATCCCGATAGCCCGGCATCGGCCTCCTCTAAAGCAGGCACTCTGCTCCGTCGCGCCTGGAGGCGCTGGAAAGAGTTGGTTGCCGCGATGGGTAACTTTCAGAGCCGCATCTGGCTGGCCCTGTTCTATTTCGTCCTCATCACGCCCTTTGCCGTGCTGGTGCGGCTGTTCGGCGACCCGTTGTATCTCAAACCGCCGAGTGATGCCTCGGTTTGGTGTGAGTGGGGCGAGGTGGGGGCCAAGCTTGTGGACGGAAAAAGGCAATTCTAGGCAATGTACATCCTGGGCGTTTCTTGCTTTTACCACGACTCGGCGGCGGCGTTGTTGAAGGACGGCGTGCTGATCGCCGCCGCTGAGGAGGAGCGGTTCAGCCGTGTGAAGCACGATAACGGTTTCCCCCGGCTGGCGATCCAGTTCTGCCTGCGCCAGGCGGGCATCACCGCCGACGATTTGGATTACGTCGTCTTTTACGAAAAGCCCCTGGTCAAGTTCGAGCGCATCCTGATGACGGCTCTGGGGACGTTCCCCCGCTCGTGGAGGACCTTTGGGGAGGCGATGATCGCCTGGTTCGACGAAAAGTTGTGGATCAAATCCCTTCTGATTAGCGAGATCGGTGTGCCGGCCGAAAAGTTGCTCTTTACCGATCACCACCTGGCTCACGCTGCCAGCGCCTTCTTTTGCTCCCCTTACGAGGAGGCGGCCATCCTCACCGTGGACGGCGTAGGTGAATGGACGACCACCACGATGGGGTATGGGAAGGCCAGTTGGAGCGACGGCGGTCTCAACCGAATCGCGCTGCTGCGCGAGCAGCGCTTCCCCCACTCCATCGGTCTGCTGTATTCGGCCTTTACCGCCTTCCTGGGGTTCAAGGTCAACAACGGCGAGTACAAAGTGATGGGGATGGCTCCCTACGGCGAGCCGCGCTTTGTCGAGCGCATGTATGACGAGATCGTCAAGGTGCAGGCTGACGGCAGCTTTTGGCTGAACATGGACTATTTCAGCTACCACTACTCGCCGGAGCGGAGCTTTAGCGACAAGCTGGTCAAGCTCTTTGGTGAGCCGCGTCGGCCTGACTCGGATTTTTACACCACGCTGACGGACCCGGACACGGCCCGCCCCGACGACCCGATGGTGAAAAAGAACCAGCGCTATGCCGACGTGGCGGCCAGCATTCAGCGTGTCACCGAAGAGCTCTTGCTTGGACTGGCCAACCGTCTGCACGAGGAGACGGGTTTGTCGCGACTGTGCATTGCCGGTGGGGTGGGGCTAAACAGCGTGGCCAATGGGCGCATCCTGCGCGAGACGGGGTTCGAGGAGTTGTTCATCCAGCCGGCGGCCGGTGACTCCGGCGGGGCGCTGGGGGCCGCGCTCTACGCCTATCACGTCTGGTTGCGACAGCCGCGCCGTTTTGTGCTGGAGCACGCCTACTGGGGACAGGAGTACGGCGACGACGAGGTGCGCGCTTTCCTGGACGGCAATGGGGTCTCCTACGAGCACGTGCCTGATGACGAGCGGCTGCTGGAAAGGGTGGTGGACGATCTGTTAGCGGGCAAGGTGGTGGGCTTCTTCCAGGGCCGGTTCGAGTGGGGGCCTCGTGCGCTGGGCAATCGCTCCATTCTGGCGGATCCGCGCCGGCTGGAGATGAAGGACATCGTCAACTCCAAGATCAAGTTCCGTGAGCCGTACCGGCCTTTTGCGCCGGTCGTGCTGGAGGAGCGCTGTGGAGAGTACTTTGAGCTGGACGAGCCGGAGCGGCACCATCCGGCCCGTTATATGTTGATGGTGTGCCCGGTGCGGCGTGACAAGTGGGCGGTGATTCCGGCGGTGACCCATCAGGGGGGTACGGGCCGTGTGCAGACCATCCAGCGTGAGCGCAACCCGCGTTACTATCGCGTGCTGGAGCGGTTTGGGCAGGCGACGGGAGTTCCGGTGCTGCTCAACACCTCCTTCAATCTGCGCGGCGAGCCGATTGTGTCCTCACCCGCCGATGCGTACCGCACCTTCCGCAGGAGCGGCCTCGATACACTGGTGCTGGGGAATTGTCTGATCCGTAAGCCCGACCGGTGATGCGCGTAGGTGTGTGGTGCCGAGGAATGTTTCACCGTCCCAACCTGCCGGCAGCGGTGCTGTTGTTGTGCCTGGTCACGCTGGTGTTTTTTGCCTGGCGGCTGGGTGGGGATCCTGCCGCTTTCCTCTACCGTCCTGGGGCGGAGGTCTCCGATCTGACCGTCACTTTCTGGCCCAATATCGCCTACATCCGGCAGACGCTGTGGGCCTACGGTGAGCTGCCGCTGTGGCGCACGCTTATCTTTGGCGGTTCCCCTTTCGACGCGGACCCCCAGTCGGGGTTGTGGTATCCTCTTGACCTCGTGTTCCTGCTGCTGCCGGCTGAGATCGGCTTCAACCTGCTCTTTGTGAGCCACGTGGTCTGGGCCGGGCTGGGGATGTGGGCCTGGGCGCGGGCTACCGGGACGTCGGCTGGTGGGGCGTTGCTGGCGGCCCTGGCCTATGCCTTCACTCCCAAGATTTTCGCGCATCTGGGGTTTGGCCACGTGGGGTTGGTGTATGCAGCGGCCTACGTGCCCTGGGCGCTGGGGGCGGCCTATCGCCTGGGTCGCGGAAGTTGGGGACACGCCGGTGCGTTGGGCCTGATGCTGGGCACTCAGTTCATCGCTCACCCACAATTGGCTTTTTACACCGGGTTGGCAGCCGGTATCTACGGCCTGGCAACCGCCTTCAGCACGCGACACGCAACACGCTTCACGCTTCACGTTTCACGCTTCGCGTGGCTGCTCCTGGCCGGTTTGCTGGCTCTGGCCGTGGCGGCGGTGCAGTTGTTGCCCCTGTTGCGGATCGCGCCTTTGAGTGGGCGGGCCGCGATGGGCTTTTCCGAGTCGGCTGTGTCGTCTTTGCCGCTGCGCTACCTGTGGGGTCTGCCGCTGGCTGACCACCGGGGCTTTATGGATTATGTGCTGTACGTGGGGGTTCCGGTGCTGGCGCTGGCGCTGTTGGCCTTGCCGCGCCGTCAGGCTTGGTTCTGGTGGGGCTTTGTGCTGGCGGCGTTGATCTATGCTTTGGGGACCAACACTCCGCTCTATGGATGGGTCTTTCGGCTGCTGCCCGCCCTGGCCTGGCTACGGGCTCCCTCGCGTGTGTGGTTTGTAGCGGCGGCGGCGCTGGCTGCGTTGGCGGGCTGGGGGGCCGACCGTTTGCTGCAAGGGTTGAGTGCCCGTGGCCGCCGGGGGCTTGGCTTGGTCGCCGTCGCGCTGGGGATGCTACCGTTGGCGTTGCTTTTGGGGTACGCCACCTTCTTCGGCAAGCCGCCGGCCAACCTGCTGGCGTTCGGTGTAGTGGCGCCGATCACGGCCGCGTTGTGCGTGGTCGCGGCTGCACGGCGGCTGCCGTGTTGGGGAGCCGTCGCTGCGCTGGCAGCGGTGCTCCTGACAGATGTGTGGGTTGTGGACGCGACGCTGGTTGAAGGACGGTCCGCAGAAGCAGTCTTTGCCGAGAGCGGCATCGGCGCTTATCTGGCCCAGCGGGCGGATGAAGGGCCGTTCCGCATCTACAGTCCCAGCTACAGCCTGCCCCGCCATATCGCTGCTCGCTACGGTCTGGAGACGGCCGACGGGGTGGATCCGCTTTATCTGGAGGAGTACGCGGCCTTTATGGAGTTGGCTTCCGGAGTCCGGCGCGTTGAGTACGGTGAGACAGTGCCCGCGATGGAGGGAGACGGTCCCGTTGCCACGGTCAACCGCGATGCGCTACCCCGCCCGGAGTTGTTGGGACTGCTCAACGTGCGCTACGTGGCGGCCGAGTTCCCGATTGTAGTCGAGGGCTTGCGCCAAGTGGCACGCTTTGGCTCCACGGTGCTCTACGAGAACGAGCGTGTCTTGCCGCGGGCTTTCGTCGTGGGGCAGGTCGTGCCGGTGAAGGATTTCAGCGCGGCGCTGGCCTGGGTGCAGGTGCACGACGTGGAGCGCACGGTGGTGGTGGAGAACGGCGAACCACTGGCATCCGGCGAGGCGCAGGCCGACGTCGTGTGGGTGCGGCGCTCACCCAACCGCTTGGTGCTGGACGTCACGCTCGACCGTCCGGGGTTCCTGGCCTTGAGCCAGGTGTGGTATCCTGGATGGCGGGCAGAGGTGGACGGAAAATCCACCACATTGTGGAGGGCGGGTGGTATCCTGAGTGGTGTGTACCTGGAGGCCGGGTCCCACGCGGTGGTACTCGCCTACCGGCCGCCGACGTTAGGCTGGGGGCTGGCGCTTTCGGCACTGGGAGTGGTGGGCTGTGGCGGGTTGTGGGTTGTGGGGAGGGCTCGGAGCAGGAGGCAGGGTTGAGGGGGCAACGAATGTTACTCTGGCTGAATACTCGCCGTCTGGCGACGGCTATACTCTTCGTGGCTCTTTTCGCCATGGCCGTCCGCGCACCGGCCGATACGGATACCTGGTGGCACCTGCAGGCCGGGCGGGTGACGCTGGAGAGTGGGCACATTCTCCAGACCGATTTATTCTCCCACACTCGCTATGGTTCCTCCTGGGTCAATCATAGTTGGCTCAGCCAGGTGATTCTCTACTGGCTGTTCGATCACTTCTCCTATGCTGGGTTGGGGCTGTGTATGGGCGCGGTGGTGACGGCCGCTTTCGCGCTGGTCTATCTGCAGATGGAAGGGGATCCCTTCATGCGAGCCTTCATCCTCATCCTGGCGGCGGCCACATCGGCGGTGATCTGGGTCGCCCGCCCGCAGTTGCTTTCATTCTTGCTGACCGCCGTCGTGGCTTACATCCTCTACCTCTTCAAGTGGCGGCGGGTGAACCGGCTGTGGCTCCTGCCGCCCCTCTTTGTTCTGTGGGTCAATCTCCACGCCGGTTACGCCCTGGGCTTCATGACGCTGGCGGCCTTCGTCGCGGGAGAGGTGCTCAATCACCTCCTCGCGCTGGCCACCCCCTCCCTCCCTCCCTTTGGGGGGGACAGAGGGAGGGAGGGCCCTTTGACAGGCTCAGGGCACTGCCCGGTGGTGAGCTGGCGAGGGATCGGGATGGTGGTGGGGATAGCGTTCCTCTCGGCGCTGCTGCTGGTTCTCAACCCCAACACCACTCGCATGTGGACCTACTATCTGGAGACGGTACGCATCGGTGTCCTTCGGGATTTCATCCAGGAGTGGCGGTCGCCGGACTTTCATGCGCTCTATACCCAGCCCTTCTTATGGTTGCTCCTGGCCTGCCTGGCGGCGGTGGGGCTTTCTGGCCGACGGATTGACGGGACCGATTTGGCGCTGGTCGGGGGGTTCGCCTACGCCGCGCTTCTGGCCGGGCGCAACTTTGGGCCGTTTGCATTGGTGGCTGCGCCGGTGCTGAGTCGGCACGTGGCGGCGATAGTAGCCCGCTGGAATCGGGCAGTGCGAGACCAGGGTTGGCTGCGAGCGTCGCGCCGTCGTCCCTTAACTCCGGCCTTGGGAGTGCTCAACTGGGGGGTACTGGCGCTGGTCGTCGCGCTGGCAGTAGTCAAGGTCTACCAGCCGCTGCGCCCGCCGTTCAACGAGGCGTTGCAGCGGGAGAGTCTGCCAGTGGGGGCGGCGGGGTGGATTCAGACGCATCGGCCTGAGGGCAAGATATTTAATCATTACAACTGGGGCGGCTACCTGATATGGCGGCTGTGGCCCGAATACCGGGTCTTTGTGGACGGGCGCACGGACCTGTACGGGGATGAGATTTTGCGTGACTATGTCGAGATTCAACGCGGTGGCCCGCGTGCCCTGTCGCTGCTGGACAGGTATGGTGTCTCTTTCGTTGTGACCGGGACGGATGATGCGTTGAGCATGCTCCTTCGCTGCCAGGGAGACTGGGTGCTGGCGTATCGGGATGAGGTGGCGACTGTCTGGAAGGCGGAGCAGGAGTGACTGGTACCAAGGTACCCCTTGATTCGGGTGGTGGGATATGCTATACTGATTACGCATTTCATAGAGATTCCCTGTACATTTCCTCTGTAGCAGTAATAGCCGGCAGCGTGTTGTTTGTTTCTTGTTTTCATTCAGCCTCAGTCTGTTTCACACTCGGTCTTGAGTCTTAAGCGTCACGCGGTTACTGCGGGTTGATAATTTACGGTAGCTGAGCACGGCGGTGGAAACCACGTGCTCGGCGCGATTCAGGACGCTGAATCACGTGCGTGAGCTGACGCTAGGAGAGGAAATGGGTAGGGATGCTGTTTCTCGTTTAGCCCTGGTGTTGTGTTTGGCCATTGTCAGCCTGGCGGTGCTTTTGGGACTGCTGGGCGCTGCACAGGAGCAGGTTTACGCAGCCTCGCCCTGGCCTGCGAGCCGGGGGGCTGCGTTGCATCTTGCGCCCCCGGAAGATTCGACCGGTGCACCGGCGGCTAGTCCTCCAATGGCTCCTCTCGCCAACGGGGTTTCCTCTGTCATCACCGTCTGTAGCACTTGCCCTTACACCACGGTCCAGGCGGCCGTGAGTGCCGTCGCTGAATACGGCACCGTCAAGGTCGCGCAGGGGGTTTACACCGACACCGATGGTAACGGTGAGGTGGTTGCGATTACCAAAACCATCACTCTAAGAGGTGGTTACACCACCACCAACTGGAGCACGTCCGACCCGATTGCCTGTCCCACTGTTCTCGACGGTGAGGGCGGCGCACAGGTGCTTTACGTCGCCAGCGGTACTGCGCCGGTCATTGAGGGCCTTCACATCCGCAACGGTTGGGCCACGAATGGCGGCGGTGTTTACATCGCCGGGGGTGGGCCGACGCTGCGGCGCAACCGCATCTACAACAACGCGGTGACTGGCTACGGTGGTGGCATCTACATCGCCGGCGGCGAGCCGAGGCTGGAGAACAACCTCGTCTATTCAGCGACCAGTCAGCGAGGCGGGGGTGTTTATGTGGCCGGCGGCACACCGCTCCTGCACCACAACACCCTCTACGACAACCAGGCAAGCAAATATGGCGGGGGCATCTACGTCGGTTCTGGTGAGCCGGTCATCAGTGCGACCATCGTCGTCAGCAACGTGGCCCCAAGCGGTGACGGCGGAGGCATCTACAGCAGCGGCAGCAGCACCATCACCCTGGGCTACAACGACGTGTGGGGCAACAGCGGCGGCAACTACTCCGGCGTCACCACCGGCACGACCGACATTTCTACCGACCCGCTCTTTGTGGATCCGGTCGGGGCCGATTTTCGCTTGCAAGCCGGTTCCACGTGTGTTGATTACGTGCCGCTCACGCAGACGGTGGCGGTGGATTACAGAGGATGGGCACGTCCAGTGGGAGAAAGGGCCGACGTCGGAGCGTATGAGTTGTATCCCGGCAACTGCTTTGCCAAGATTGAGGGGGCTACCCGCGTCTATACTACTGTCCAGGCGGCTGTGGACGTGGCCGGCGCGGATGACCTGGTGAAGGTAGCCGGGTACTGCACTGGCAGTGGCAGCGAGGTTGTCAACCTGAACACGGCTCTCACGCTGCGCGGTGGCTACACCGTCACCAACTGGAGCACGGCCGACCCTGATACCTACCCCACCATCCTGGATGGGGAAGGGGCCAGGCGAGTAGTCTACATCGGCAGCGTGGCGGCGACGGTGGAGGGGTTCCACGCTGGCAACGGCAGCGTCTCCGGTAGCGGAGGCGGAGGCGTCTACGTTTCTTCTGGCGGGAATGTGACGTTACGAGACAATGCGATTTACAGCAACAGTGTTTCGAGTGCATCAGCGGATGGAGGAGGGGGCGGCGTCTATGTCGCTGGTGGTACCGTGGTGATCCAGGATAATGTCATCCATGATAACAGGGTCTCAGGCGTACAACAACGCGTTGGTGGTGGTGGTGTCTACATCGCTGACGGCAGCGTGACGGTACGGAATAACGAGATTTACAGCAATACCGCTAACTGCAATGACGTGACGTCTAACTACAGCGGTGGTGGTGGTGGTATCTACGTCGCTGGCGGTACCGCTGTGGAGATACAGGGCAACGACATCTTTAGCAACACTATGTCGGGTATCAGCCAGGCTAAGGGAGGAGGGGGTGTTTACGTTTACGATGGGGATAATGTTGTAATCCAGTACAACACTATTTTTGCAAACACAGTGAACGATACCGCAATATCTACCGGTGGTGGAGGTGTATACATCTGGGGTGGTAGCACCCATCTGGAAGATAACGAAATCCGTGATAACAAAGCTTCTTCTTATGGTGGCGGCGGCATATACATCAACACAGGTAGTTCGACGGTACGGGGCAACGCCATCTATAGCAACACACAACAGAGTGGCAGCAATGGTGGTGGCGGTATCTACTTGTACAACAGTTCCTCTACGATAGAAGGGAACGACATCTATGCTAACTCGGCATCGGCATCATACGACCCCGGTGGCGGGGGAGGGATATACATCGAAAATGGGTCCCCTGCGATTCGGAACAATCTGGTTCGCTCGAATACAACGGATGGTAATGATGAAGGCGGCGGCATCTTTTTCTATAGCGCCTCACCGACGGTGGATGGCAACACCATTTATGATAACTGGGCCAGCGGCGGTGGCGGCATCTATAGGAATGGTGGTGGCGGCGCCATTCGCAACAACATCGTCGTCAGCAACACCAACTGGGGGATCTATGGCTCTGTCACCGTGTACTACTCCGATATCTGGGGCAACACCACGGGACAATGTGGAGGTGGTGCCTCCTGCGCTGCGGGCGATGGTAACATTGCACAGAACCCCGACTTCGTGAACCCCAGCGTGGACTTCCATCCCCAGGCGGGCTCTTCCTGCATTGACGCAGGCAACCCAAGCAGCTATCCCGCCAGCGATTATGATGGCTATGTCCGTCCCTTCGGTCCTGCTCCCGATATGGGAGCCTACGAGTTTTACACCGGTACCTGCTTCGCCCAGATTGAAGGCTCCGCTCGGGTTTACTCCACCACCCAGGCAGCGGTGGACGCGGCCAGTGCAGGCGATCTGGTCAAGGTGGCCGGCTATTGCGCCGGGGTGGAGACCCGGGGCGGTCTGAGCCAGACGGTCTACATTGATAAAGGGCTCACGCTGCGTGGTGGCTACACCCTCACCAACTGGACCACGCCTACGACCTACGCCGCGCTGGACGCCCAGGGGTTGGGGCGGGCGATCTATATCACCAGCACTGGCACGATCTCTGTCGAAGGATTCATTCTGCGGGGAGGGAGTGCTGTTACCGGCGGTGGCCTTTACATCGCCGCCCCCCTTAGCCCTACGATTCAGAATGTCGTCTTTTATAACAACACCGCTCAGTACGGCGGTGGCCTCGCTGCGGCCGGAGGCAGCTCGCGCCTGTACAATAACACCTTCGTCACCAACACAGCCACGGCAGGCGGTGGGCTGTACTTTGCTGCCGGCGCCCCGACCATCAGTAACACCATCATCGTCAGCAACAGTGGAGGCAGCATCTCCACCACTGTGCCCATCACGCTATGTTACAGCGACGTGTGGGGGAACGAGGGGTGCGACTGGTGCGCCGGTGTGGCTATGGGCACCGGCTCCTTCTCCGCCGCCCCTCTGTTTATGGGTTTTGATGCGGTCAACTTTCACTTGCAGACCGATTCCCCCTGCATCCACACTGCCGACCCGGCCACAGCGCTGGACAGGGACTTTGAGGGAGACCCCCGGCCGCTTCCGGCAGGCGGCAGGTCCGACATCGGCGCTGACGAGAGCACGACCTACCGCAGCGTCACGTTTGAACCATACCGGCAGAGCGGCGGCATCCCTGGTCAGAGCATCGTCCACCTTCATTACCTCACCAACACCGGCAGCGTCTCCGGTAGCTTCCACTTGACCCACACGTTGGACGTCAGTGGGACGGTCAGCGGTTGGGATGTGGACTATACTTCGATCTTCACACTCGCCACTGGCGTGCAGGTGGAGGTGCCGGTGACCGTAACCGTGCCGGGCGACGCCGCTGTTGGCAGCACCGCTAACGTTGTCATCACCGCTACCTCGGGGGCCGTCTACGACGTGGTGAGCAACACCACCGTCGTCAGCCTGTATCGAGGCGTTGATTTCACCCCCTTCTACGTGGAAAACGCCAACCCGGGCACGGCCTTTGCCTATGTGCACACACTGACCAACACCGGCAACGTACCCGACACTTTCTTGATAGACTTGGTCGCCACTACCTACGGCTGGTCCGAAGTAACGCCCACGCAGGTGAGCAACCTGGAGCCGAATCAAGCGGTTCCGGTGTGGATCACGGTGACAGTGCCCTACACCGCGCCGGGCGGTCTGGTGGAGACGACGGTGGTGACGGCCACCAGCCAGAACGACTCCCAGGTGCAGGCCGCCGTCACCGATACCACCCAGGTCAACCACACCCCCGGCACCCGTTACGTCTCCACCTCGGGCAGCGACGAGCTTAACAACTGCCTGGAACACACCACTCCCTGCCGCACGGTGGGGTATGGGGTGGTGCAGGCCGCCAGTGGCGACACGATCAAGGTGGCGGCCGGTACCTACGCCGAGACAGAGATCTACGTGAACAAGGACGTCACTTTGCAGGGCGGTTACACCACCGGTGACTGGGACACTCCCGACCCCACCACGAACCTCACTGTCCTGGACGGTGGCGGGGGCGGGCGGGTGATGCGCATCGCCGGCAGCCCCACCGTCGAGGGCTTCTGGATTCAGAACGGCAACACCGACGGCGGCGGGGGCGGCATGTACATCATCGTGGGCGGCCCGCTGCTGCGTGGCAACGTCATCACCAACTGTGCGGCAGCGCAGGGGGGCGGCGTGTACAACTACTCCGTGGGCGACGTGCGGTTGAGTGGAAACGAGTTTTACAACAACACTGCCTCGGCCGGTGGCGGCTTTTACAACGCTCTGGGCGACCCGCATCTGACCCAGAACGTCTTTGAGCACAACCAGGCCAGCGGTCGGGGTGGGGCGGTCTACGTCGCCAGCGGCAATCCCACTCTGGAGCGAAACAGGCTGGCCTTCAACGTCGCCGAACGTGGTGGCGGCTTTGCCGGCGGCTCCGGCAACCCCAGTTTCTGGAACAACCTGGTGTACGAGAACACGGCCAGCGTAGACGGCGGTGGCGTGTACGTGACGGGGGGGAATCCCCGCGTCTGGCACAATACGGTGTACACCAACACGGCCGCTCAAGGTGGCGGCCTCTACCTGGCCGGTGGCAGCCCGCTCATCAGCAACACGATCATCGTCAGCAACACCGCTGCTGTTGCCGGGGGCGGCGTCTACAGTGCGACCGGTGGGGCCAGCCTCAACTACAATGACGTGTGGGGCAACGCCGGCGGTGACTATGTGGGCCTGAGCACCGTCTACACTTCGGATGACCCGCTCTTTGTGGGTGCAGCCGGGTACGACTTGCGTCTCCAAACGACCTCGCCTCTCGTTGACCAGGGCGGCGATGGGTCGGTGGACGAGGACTACTGGGGCGAGCCACGGCCCATGGGCAGCGCACCCGACATCGGTGCGGACGAGGTGCGGGTGGCCGGCGTGAGCCTGGCTCCCGACAACAGCGGCAGCGATGTGCCGGGGCAGACCGTCGTCTATACCCATACGCTGACCAACGAAGGCAACTACACCGATACCTTCGACCTGACGTGGCAGAACGGGGATGGGTGGGACGTCGAGGTGAACGAGGCTGCCTCCCAGCCGGTCACGGTGACGCTGGGAGCAGGGGTGGCGCGCACCATCACCGTCGCCGTCACCATCCCCTCCTCCGGGGTGATGAGCGGCACGGTGAACACGACCGTGGTGACGGCCACTTCTGAGGCCAACAGCAGCGTCCAGGCGGCTGTATGGGATACCACGACCGTCGAGCAGGGGGTAGTGGTCTCCCTGTGGCCCGATTATCTCGTAGCTAACGACACCGCCGGCCGGGCGAACGGCGGGCAAGCGGCGGTCTACACCCACACGCTGAAGAACGACGGCAACTATACCGATACCTTCACCCTCGAAGCCCACAGCAGCGGGGGACTGACCGTCACTCTCTCGGCGGATTCCATCCTGCTGCCGATGGGGGTCACAGAGACCGTCTACGTCACCGTCACCGTGCCGGTCACGACCGGCTTCTGGGTGGATACCGCCGTCGTCACCGCCACCTCCGTTGCCGACCCGGCCGAGGCGGCCACCGCTACCGACCAGACCTTTGTCAACCGCACGGCGGCGGTGGAGCTGGAGCCGGATTGGACCGACTCCGGCGCCGACACCACAATTCACTACTACCACACACTGACCAACACCGGCGACTATACCGACACCTTCGACCTCACCCTTTTCACGACCCAGGGCTGGGGACTGCTGGTCACCTCCTCGCCGGTAGAAGACGTGGGGCCGCTGATGACCACGACCGTCCACGTCCGGGTGACGATACCTCCCACGGCCACCGGTGGTATGGAGGACGTCACCATCGTCACGGCCACCTCCCGGTTCGACTCCAACGGGTGGGACATGGCCACGGACACGACGACCGTGATCTGTGATATGAGCGTGAGCATAAGCCCGACCGCTCAAACCCAGAAGGTCAACTCCAACCCTGCCGAGCCTACCCCGGTGGTCTATGCCCACACACTGAAGAACGAGGGCAACTGCACGGGCGTCTTCACCATCACTGCCACCAGCGACCAGGGGTGGGCCACCGCAGTCGAAGCGCAGACGGTGCAATTGGCTCCCTGGGATTCAACGACGGTGCACATCACCGTCACCGTGCCGGCGACCGACACCGGCTACGCCAACCTGTTGGTAGATCACACCACTGTGAAAGCCATGTACCAGACCGACCCCGCCGTCTTTGACACCGGGGTAGATACCACCGTCGTCAACCAGGTGGCCGGGGTGGGCCTGACGGAGGGCGCTGGTGCGAGCGGCGCGCCGGAGGACCTCGTCTACTATGCGCACACGTTGACCAACAGCGGTAACTACACCGACACCTTCGATCTCCTTCTGGGGGGATGGGGTGGATTCGATGCGGCCGACGGGCCTGTGACCAAGAGCGTGCAACTGGGGGCCGGGATGACCGACACGGTGACGATTGTGGTCAGCGTGCCCGATGAGCCGTGCGGCACGCAGGGCTTGAGCGCCATCACGGCCACCTCCCGCTTCAGCCCCACCGTCTCGGCCACAGCCGTGAACACCACCACCGTCCTTCATGGCCCCGCCTTGGACATCCAGGGCGACCAGGTTTCCTATGCTGCCTCCAATGGGTCGCAGCCGGTGATGGTGACCTACAGCCACGTGGTGACCAACACCAGTAACTGCGTTGACACCTTTGAGATCACCGCCACCAACAGCGCTGCCTGGGCCGTCACCGTCTTCCCATCCTCCATCAGCGACCTAGCCAGCGGCGCGGCCGAGACGGTCCACGTGACCGTCACCGTGCCAATGACGACGCCGGCCTGCTGGAACTTGCTGGAGGCGACCACATTGGTCACCGCCACCTCCCAGACCTCGCCCAACCCCCAGGCAAGCAACAGCGACGCCACGGTGATCAACCGCTGCGTCTCGGCGGCTCTCGCCCCGGATAACAGCAGCGTCGTCACCCAGGTTACCGATGCGAGCGTTCAGGCGATCTACACTCATACCCTGACCAACACCGGCAACTACACCGATTCCTTCAGCCTGGCCCGCCAGAGCAGTCGAGGATGGGGGACGGGTGGCACGAACACGGTCTCCGATCTGGGGCCTGGGATGACGGCGACGGTGCAGGTGCGGGTTACCGTCCCCCAAAATGTCTACACCGCCACCGATGCCACCGTCGTCACGGCGACCTCCGCCTTCCAGCAGGTGAGTGGTCTCCTGAGCTTTGCACCCACGGCCACGGCGGTGAACACGACGCTGGTGCGGCGGCCCCACGTGACTCTGAGTCCGGGTCAGGAGTCCACCGCCGATCCCGGCGCGCTCGTCGCCTACACCCACGTCCTGACCAACACCGGCGGCCTTACCGATACCTACGACATCACCGCTACCGGCTGGGTGGCCGGGATTACCCCCACCGTGGTCTACACGGTGGAGCCGGGAAGCACCGCCCTGGTGACGGTGACGGTCCAAGTGCCCACCGACGCGCTCTCCAACACGGTGAACAGCACAACCATCACGGCCACCTCCCGTATCACCGAAGCTGCTTTTGCCGCCGTCGCCGATTCCACCATCGTGCGCTACGCCCCCGGTGCGGAGTGGTCATCCGTCACCCCTCGCTCGGCCGACCCCGGCGAGCTGTTCGTCTACACCCACACTCTGACCAACACGGGCAACTATACCGAGACGTTCGATCTGAGCCTCAACTACGGCAAATTGGTCTACGCTCAGGTCTCGCCTTCAGAAGTGGGGCCGTTGGGGCCGGGGCAGGCCGTTTCCAACGTTCAGGTTTCGATGTACGTCCTGCCCTCCGCGGCGGGTGGGGAGCAGGATCAGACCTCCGTCATCGCCGAGTTCCAGTCCGTGGACGATCAGGTGGTGGTGGTGGATCTCACCTCGATCAACTACATCTCCGGCACGCGGTACGTGGCCCCGGACGGCCAGGACGAGGACAGCAACTGCCGGTTCGCTTCTGACCCCTGTGCCACGGTGCAACACGCGGTGGATCAGGCTATTGACGGGGACACCGCAAAGATCGCCACCGGCGTCTACACCGGTGTACAAGAGATTGGCGGGACCGTCCAGGTGGTGCGGGTGAGCGAGGCGCTCACGCTGACCGGCGGCTACGATACCTCCGACTGGGACACCGCCGACCCGGTCGCCCGGCCGACGGTGCTGGACGCGCAGGAGCAGGGGCGGGTGATTTACGTCGCCGGATCCGTTGTACCTGTCATTGATGGCTTCCATCTGCGGCGGGGGCACGTGGATGGCGATGGAGCCGGGCTGTACATCGCTGCCGGGGCCGCGCCGACAGTGCGGCGGAACTTCATCTATAGCAACACGACCGTCGGCGACGGCAGCAGTGGCGGCGGTGTGTATTACGGCGGCGGAGGCAATCCCGTCTTGGAGCGCAACACCGTCTACAGTAACACGGCGGAGGAGGACGGCGGTGGGTTCTACATCGCCGGTGGTAGTCCTCGTGTGTGGAATAACGTGATCTACCACAACGTCGCCGGCGACTGGGGTGGCGGCCTCTATCTGGCAGGCTCCGGCCCCACGGTGTTGAACAACACCTTCTATAGCAACACGGCCAGCACCGGTGGCGGTCTCTACCTGGCCAGTGGCTCACCGGTGCTCAGCAACACCATCGTCGTCCATAACAGCGCGGTCATCACCGGCGGCGGCGTCTACAACCTGGCGGCCGGCGCGGCGCTGGCCTACAACGACGTGTGGCACAACGCGCCCAACGACTACTCCGGCGCTTCGGCCGGCACGGGCAGCATCTCCGCCGCTCCGCGCTTCGTGGACGGGGCGGGCGGCGATCTCCACCTGCGGGGCGATTCCCCCGCCATCAATGCCGGCGACCCGAACGCAGCTCGGCCGGACGACGACCGGGACGGCAACTCGCGCCCGTTGCTGGGTATGCGCCACGACATCGGCGCTTACGAGTACTCGCTGGTGATCTACAAGACGGTCGCCGTGACCGCTGCGCCTGGCGCGACTATCACCTACACCATCGGTCTGAGCAACACCGGCGAGGCCACAGCCAGCAATATCCCGGTCACCGATACGCTGCACCCCTACCTGTATGATCTGGCGTTGCACACTGCGGGCAGCGAGTACGTGACCGGAACGCGCACCATCTCCTGGACGGGCGACGTGCCCGGCAGCAGCGTGGTGTACATCACCTTCACCGCCCGCATCACCACCTGGCTGGCGGCCGGCACGCCCATCACCAACGTCGCCTGGGTTGACCACGTCCGCACCGACGTGGTGACCACCACCGTCAGCGGCAAGCCCGGCCCGCGGTACGTGGCGACGACGGGCAGCGACGCGGGCGAGGGCGCGGGTAACAACTGCTTGCTGCCGGATCGGCCCTGCCGCACGGTGCAATACGCGGCCGACCAGGCGCTAGCGGGCGACACGGTGATGGTGGCCGTTGGCGTCTACACCGGTACCGGGCAGGTGGTCAGCGTGAGCAAAGGCATCACCCTGACCGGCGGCTACACCACGACCACCTGGAGCGATCCCGACCCTGGTATCTACACGACGACGCTGGACGCGCAGGGTGGAGCGGGCGTGGTCATCACCGGCCCGGCGGCGATGAGGGTGGCGGTGGCCGGCTTCCACGTCGTGGGTGGCAGCGACGGCGTGGCCGTCTACACCGCCACGGCCATCATCAGCCGCTGCCATATCTACGGCAACGGCGATGGTGTCCGCGTCGTGGATGGCGGCCTGACGCTGGAGCGCACGTGGGTCTACTCCAACACCGGCGACGGCGTGCAGGTGGAGGGCGGCGCTTATGCGCTGGATAACAACGTCATCGCTCACAACGCGGGGGCCGGCCTGCAGACGGCCAGTAGCAGCGGCGCTCTGCGCCACAACACCTTCGCCCGCAACGGTGTTGCCGGCGCGGTCATCAGCAGCACGGCCCGCTTCACCAACACGATTTTCTACAGCCACACCACGGCCATCAGCGTAGCAGCGGGCAGCACGGCTTACCTCTCGCACACGCTGTGGTACAGCTACACCAACCTCAGCGCCGGCCCGGGCACCCTCATCAGCAGCACCGGCGTCTACAGCGCCCCGGCGTTCTATGATCCAGACGCGCTGGACTATCACATCCGGGTCGGTTCGGGCGCGATCAACGCCGGATTAGATACCGGGTTGAATGAGGACATTGACGGGGACCCCCGGCCTCTCCTGGGCTTTGCCGACCTCGGCGCCGACGAGTTTGCGCTGGCGATCAGCAAGTGGGTGACCCCCAGCGCTGCCCCCGGCGAGGTCATCACCTACGTCATCACACTGGAGGGGGAGGAGAGCGGCCTGGTGCTCACCGACACGCTTCACAGCCACCTGAGTTACACCGGCACGGTGGCCTGTACGGTGGGGAGCTGCGGCTACCTGGCCGCGACCCGGGCCATCACCTGGACGGGCAGCATCTCGACCGCGCAACCGGCCTATATCACCTACACGGCGCAGATCACCACCTGGCTGGCGGCCGGCGAGGAGGTGGTCAACGACGCCTGGGTGCAGACTGGTGGCGAGGTGCTCCACGTCCCCGAGGTGAGGACGACCATCCTGCCCATCACCGGCACCCGCTACGTGGCCCCGGCCGGCGAGGACGCGCAGAACAACTGCCGCATGGATTGGAAGCCGTGTGCCACGGTGCAGCAGGCGGTGGATCAGGCACTGGCGGGCGATACGGTGAAGGTGGCGCAGGGCACGTACACCGGCAGCGGCGCTAACGTGGTCTCCATCACCGAGTCCCTCACCTTGCAGGGCGGCTACACCACGACCAACTGGCTGGAGAGTGATCCCGTGGCTCGTCCCACCATTCTGGATGGAGAGGGCAGCCGGCGGGTCGTGCACATCACCGGCCCGGTGACGGTGACGCTGGACGGGTTCCGTTTGATCAACGGCTTTGTCAACAACGGCGACGGCTCCGGTCTTTACGTTTACACGGCCACGGTCACGCTGGCCAACGGCCGGGTGTACGGCAACCGCACGGACGGAGTTGGCAACGATGGCGGCGGTATCTACCAGGAGGGCGGCTCCCTCACCATCACCGCCACCCAGGTCTACAGCAATACCTCGGACGATGGCGATGGCGGTGGCCTCTACTATCGGGACGGCGAGTTCGCCTTGGTCGGTAGCCGGGTGTACAGCAACACCGCCGGCAGCGGCGGTGGTGGTCTCTACCTGCGCAGCGCCGACGTGACCCTCAGCGGCAACTACATCTACACCAACACGGCCACCGGTCTGGGTGGTGGGCTGTACGTCACCGGTCCTACCGCCCTCGACCTGACCAACAACGTCATCGCTGCCAACCAGGCGGGTTCGGGCGGTGGCGGCCTGTACTGCGATGGCGGCGGCAGCGGCTACCTGCGCCACACCACCATCGCCGAGAACGGTGTAGAAGGGTTGCGGGTCGGCGATTTCACCCTGGCGCTCACCAACACCATCTTGGTCAGTCACACGGTGGGCATCACGACCTCGGCTGCCGGAGCAAGCGTCACCGCCAACTACACCCTGTGGGATGGCACCGGGGTCTATACCGACACCGCCGGCGGCGGCGCCATCACTACCGCCAATGACTTGACCGGCGCTCCGAAGTTCCTCGCTCCGGAGGCGCTGGATTACCACATCCGGGGCGACTCGGCGGCGTTGGACGCCGGCACCTGGGATGGCGTCGCCGAGGACATTGACGGCGACACCCGAACCGCCGCCCTGGTGGACGTCGGTGCCGACCAGTACCCGCTGCGGCTGGCCCGCTGGGTCAGCACCTCCTCCGCCGCCCCCTGTGAGGTGGTCACTCACACGCTGCGCCTTTCTAACCTGCGGGCCACTCCGTTGGCCGGCGTCGTGCTGGGCGATCTGCTGGACGATGACGTGAGTTGGGCCGGCTTTGTCACGACCACTACAGGCAGCGCCGTCTACTCCTCCTCCCTACACACCGTCGGGTGGCTGGGCACCGTGCCCGCAGAGGGAGGGGAAGCGGTCTATATCACCTACACCGCCCGCATCACCCCCTACCTGACGAGCGGCACGCTGCTGACTCACGTGGCCGGTATCAGCGACCCCATCTCCATCTTTGGCACCCAGCCGATTACCGTGAGCGTGGCCACGTTGGAAGCCACGCTGGGCAAGAGCGCAGTGCTGACGGCTTCCCTCGGCCAGGTGGTGACCTACACAGTGGCCTTTACCGTCCCGGCAGGGCACGTGGCCCACGAGCCGACGGTGGTGGACGCGCTGCCGCGCCTGGTCACGGGAGGCGGTATCTCGACCACGCCGGCGCTGACCTACGTGGTGGGGAGTGGCAGCCCACCTCCAACTGCTCTCTCTGCCGACGGCACACTCACCTGGACGCTCTCGACCGTCACCGCTACCTGTGACGCGGCCGAGGTGGTGACCGTCACCTTCGCCGCGCGGGTGCGCGGTCTGGCCGACAACGGCGACGGCGATTTGCTGACCAACACAGTGACGCTCTCCTACACCGAGAGCTCGCCTACCGGCCCGGCCCACGTCCTGGTCAGGTCACACACGGCGACCCTCGTCGAGCCACAACCGGCCATCGTCAAGACGCTGCCTTTCACCACGAACCTCGGCTCCGGCGACTTGGTGACCGTTACCATCGTTGTCTCCAATACCGGCACGGGGGTTCTGTACGACCTAGTGGTGACTGACACACTGCCGGCTGCATTGGACTTTCGGAGCGCCACGCCCACCTACGTCCGCAACGGCGCGGCGATCACCTGGACGTTGGGCAGCCTGGGGGTGGATCAGCAACGGCTGTACACGATCACAGCCCGGGTCACGGAGACCGTAGGAGCCGGTGTACCGCTGACCAACACGGCCAGGGTGGAGGGCACTTCGCAACCCGGTGTGGTGGACGAGGAGCGGGCGTACTCAGACGGCGCTCTGGCCACGGCTACCACCGGCTATCCCGATCTACTCGTCAGCAAGAGCGGGCCGCCGGTGCGCTCCCCGCTTCAGACCATCGCTTACACTGTTGCCTACACCAACGTTGGCGTGGTACGGGCCGAGGGGGTGTGGATCACGGACACGCTGCCCATCTCGCTGACTGGTGTGGTCTCTGCCACGTCGGCCGGGGCAGCGGTAGAGCACGTGGGGCAGGTCGTCACCTGGACGCTGACCGCCCCGGTGAGCCGGGGGGTGAGTGGCCGCATTTGGATCACAGCCACCGTCTCGCCGACGGTTCGTGAAGGGGATGTGCTGACCAACGTGGTATCCGTCGAGGTCGTCACGACGACGGAGCAGGTGTTGGGGAACAACAGCGGACTGGTTACGACTACCATCCAGATGCCGTCGCTGGTCATCACCAAGACGGCGCATCCCTCGCCGGTGAGACCAGGAAGCCTGCTGACCTACACCCTCACCATCTCCAATACCGGGTTGGGCGACGCGACCGGCCTGGTCGTCAGCGACACGGTGCCGCCGAACACCGCCTATCGGTGGTGCAGCGGCGGTGATACGTGCGCCCACAATGGCGATGTGGTCACCTGGACGTTGGCTTCTCTGGAGGCCGCTCAGCAGGCCCAGGTCTCCTTGACCGTGTTGGTGGATGATGATACCATCTCCGGCACGACCGTCCTGAACCAGGCGTATAGTGTTACCTGTGCTCAGGGGGTGATGGCTACCGGCGCGCCGTTGAGCACCACGGTGGCTCTGGTGAGGGGGGTGAGCCTGGAGCCTGCGACTCTTGGGGCTTCCGTCTCGCCTGGCGAAAGCGCCGTCTACACGCACACGCTGACCAATCTGGGCAACGCTGTGGCGACGTTCGATTTGGCAGTGAGCAGCCCGCCGCCGGGCTGGACTTTTAGTCTCGATCCGCCTGGGGCTATCGTGGACCTGGCTCCAGATAGCACGGCGTTCGTTGCGCTGACGGTGCAGGCTCCCTCCGGCGGTACCGGCCAGGCAGTGGCACTCATTACGGCCACCTGGCATGGCGCGCCGAGCGTATTTGCCACGGCGCAGGATACGACGACCATTGGCTATGCTTACATCTACCTGCCGCTGGCGCTGCGAAACTATCGCTGACGGTAGGGGTTGGTTGGGTGCCCGGCACTTGTGCGCCGGCGAGCACAAGTGTCGGGCGTTTGATTGTCAGGTGAGGGGACTCGTTGGCAAGACCACAATCGCTATGTGAGCACTTTGGGGCGTGAGTACATCGTGAGGCACCGTTTGCTTTCCCGGTGGGGTGTTGTGGCCATCACGCTGCTTGCGGCGGTCCTGCGACTGACTCACCTGGGCAGCAAAAGCTTTTGGTTCGACGAGTGCTTCACCTATACGGTAACTCTGGCATCTCTCAAGGACAGCCTTTCTGCCCTGCTGGTGGCCGGTATTTACTCTCCCCTCTATTTCTTGCTGTTGCGCCCGGTAACGGCGCTGGCGGGCACCAGTGAGTATGCCTTTCGATTCCTCTCTGCTGCCTTTGGCCTGCTCGCCGTGCCGGTCATCTATCGCCTGGGTCTTTGCTTGACGGGGAGGGCCACGGGTGTGGTGGCCGCTCTTTTGCTGGCCCTCTGTCCGTTTCACATCTGGTACTCGCAGGATGCGCGGACGTACGCACCGATGCTTTTCTTTGGCTTGCTGGCGATGGAGCGTTTTATCCTGCTGCTGCGCGGCCGGCGCAAGTGGGGCTCCTTTGCTCTGTGTAGCGCCCTGGCCTACCCGATGCATTATATTGCTTTTTCTCTGTTGTACGTTCAGTTGGTATATCTGGTGCCCCGTCTGCGCCAGACCAGGTTGGTACGCCGTTGGTTCCTGGCACAGGTAGTGGCGGGAATGCCGCTGCTCCCTTGGTTGGTGCTCTACCTGGTGCGTGGGGTCCGGCCCGCCGGTTTGAGCTGGATTCCCCGGCCCGGCCCTCTGGCTCCGCTCTATACTTTGTGGAACATGACTACGGGGGACGCGGAGACGTTCACGCTGCCGGTGGTGGTGCTGGCGCTGGGTGTGGGGGTGGTTTTCTGGCGTGGCCTGTTGTCCTGGGATCGGGCGCGCAGGTTGCTCGCTTGGTGGTTGGCGCTGCCAGTGGGGTTTCTGTTCCTCCTTTCGCTGCGGCGTCCCTTTTATGTGGACCGGTATCTCATGGCCAGCCTGCCGGCCTATTTGTTGCTTCTGGCACTGGGGATCGTGACCTGGCGTAAGGTGACGTACCGGCTGTTGGCGGGGGCGGTCGTGGTGCTGGCATTGGGGTGGGGGACGTGCCGGTTGTACACTGACCCGTATTTTGCAAAGGAGGATTGGCGAGGCGCGGCTCTCGCCGTCGAGTCGGAGCTGGAGCGAGGGGACATCGTGGTGCTGGAGGATCCGGAGGCGTTGCTGGGGACGTCGGTTTACCGCACGCGGGAGTGGCCATACGTGGTTCTGGAGTCGGGGCGAGAGCGCGAGATGCTGGAGCAGGCGATGGCCCGGCACAGCCGGGCCTGGCTGGTGTGGCGCAGTCCCTACGAGTCCAACCATCGTCTGTCCAAGTCCGCCCCCTTTGACCTGTTTGCCGTGGCGCCCCCGTCAGTCCGGGCCTGGCTGGAAGCCCATCGGGATCGAGTGGGGCTCGACCTGCGGTTGCCGGGCCTGAGCGTGGTGCGGGTGGATGGAGGGGAACGATGAAAGGGCTGCGACCGATTCTCCTGCTTTTTCTGGCCTTTCGTCTGAGCCTGCTGGCCTTCTGGCCGGCCGATCAACTGGCCCGCTGGTCAGATTACGACTATTACTACGAGATCGCCGGTTGGGTGGAGCAGGGCCGGCTACCCTATCTCCACTACTGGGTCGAGTACCCGCCGCTGTTTCCTTACCTTTCGGTCCTGCTGTATCTGCTCGCGCCGCACTATGCGGCCTACGTGACCGGGCTGGCATTGGTGCAACTGGGTTTTGAGGCTGGCTCTTTGGTGCTGCTCTACCGGTTGGCCCGGCGGGTGGTGGGGGAGGAGCGGGCCGGCCGGGTGGCGTGGACGTACGCACTGCTGTTCGCGCCGCTGGCGACCTGGTGGCTGAGTTTCGATGCCATCTCTATCTTCTTCCTGCTGCTGGCGGTCGAGCGGTGGCTGGCGGGCCGCCGGGTGCAGTCGGCGCTGGCGGTGGGTGCAGGCGGGCTGGTGAAGTGGTTGCCGTTGCTCTTCCTCCCTGTGGTTACCCGTTTCCGCCGGAGCTGGCGGGAGGCGGCAGGCTACGCGGCGGTAGCGCTGACCGTCGTCGGCTTGGTGCTGGGTTTGCTGGCCCTCCTCAGCCCGACGTACACCCTCGCCTCGCTCCGCTCGCTGGGGAGTCGTGCTTCCTGGCAGACGGTGTGGGCTTTGCTGGACGGGAACCTGGGGACAGGGGCCTACCAGGCCAGCCGCCTCGACCCCGCTGCTGCGACCCTCTCGCAGGGCAACCCGGCCCGCGTGCCGACGTGGCTTACCTTGCTCCTCTTCGGGGCGCTGTACCTGTGGCTGTGGTGGCGGACGCCTGGCAGGAAGGAACCCCGGTGCGTGCTCCGCTTCACTGCGCTGACCGTGCTGGTTTTCTTCCTCTGGTCACGGGGCTGGAGCCCCCAGTGGCTGGGGACGTTGGTGCCGCTGGTGTTGCTATCGCTTCCTCTGGAGCGGGCCACATTGTACCTGGTGGTGCTGACGTTCGTCAACATCGCCGAGTGGCCGGTGTTGCTTGGGCGGGGGATGAACGGGTGGCTGTGGGTGACGATCCCATTGCGCACTGGCCTTTTCCTCCTGCTGGCTGTAGAATTGTGGCAAAAGCTGCGAGAGTGAGCCGTTGGTGAGCCATCCGATGAAAAAGGCAAAGCGTGCCGCTGTTTATACCGTGAAGCTTATGGCGTTGCCTGTGTTCCTGCTGGGTGGGATCGAGCTGGCGCTGCGGCTTTTCCTGGGGATGCCGGAGGGGCAGTTCTGCGCTTTGTTTCCGGGGCCTAACGGCCTCTACCCGCCCAACCGCCGCATGGTGGTGGACTTTGGCGTGGTGCCCTACGTCGTCGAGACCAACTCACTGGGCTTTCGCGGGCCGGAGATCAGTGTGCAAAAGCCGCCGGGCGTGTTTCGTATCGCCGCGTTGGGCGACTCGATGACGGATGGCTTCTTTGTGGACAACGACGCCACCTTCCCTTATCTGCTCCAGCAGAACCTGGAGGCAGGGGGTTGGACCGTCGAGGTGGTCAACGCGGCCCACGGTGGCGGCACGATCGACACCCAGTACGCGATGCTCGAAGCGCACGTGCTACCGCTCGACCCGGACCTGGTGATTCTCACCTGGACGCCCAACGACATCGGCGACCTGATGACCGGAACGCCCACTCAAATGCCGGGGCAGGGTTTCACCTCGGGACCTCGGGCGGCGCTAGGGTGGCTGGCCTGCCACTCGGCCATCAGCGAGGGGCTGCTGGATGTGTACTTTCGTAGCCTTTCGGACAAGTACCGCTGGTTGACCCGCCAGAGCGGCGAGATCATCCTCGACGATCGGCGTTACCAGGTCCCCGGCAGCACCGACTTTGCCCGGAACGCGCAGTACACGCTGGCCGGTGACGCGGAGGCGGACGGGCAGATTCTCGTCGAGCCGTTCACCCCGGCCACAGAAGCGGCGATTCAGACCTATCTGGAGTGGTTGGGCCGTATGGAGCGGGTGCTGCGCGAGCGCGGGATTCGGTTCGTGTTCGTCTACCTCCCGGCCTACTCGCAGGTGTACCTGCCGGGCAGCTCGATGCGCATACGAGATATCCTGCGCGACGAGTGCGCGCGACTGGAGGTGCCCTTTCTCGATCTGACGCCCGTGTTCCAGGAGAGAGGCCAGGAGCGGGCATTGGATATGGCTCCCCTGGATTACCACCTCAGTCCCTATGGCAATCAGGTTGTGGCCGATGCACTGGCCGATTTCCTGTCGGCAAAGTGATTCGGGCGGGTGAGATTTTCTGGAAAAGAGCGGTGTCCCGACGAGTGTCCTTGCTGATTCTGCTTGCGTTGGCTCTGTTTGCGCTGAACGCCTGGCTGGTGTACGCGCTCTTTACCTCGCGTGCCTCCATCGCCGTGTGGGATTTTCACCCCCGTTGGGTGGGGTTACGCGCGATGTTGCGCGATGGGGCGGACCCGTACAGTGAGGAGGTGACGCTGGCGATCCAACGGCAGATGCTGGGCCGGCCCGCCCGCCCGGACGAGGATCAGGAGGCTTTTGCCTATCCGCTGCACGTGATGGTGCTCATCGGCCCACTGACCCTCTTGCCGTTGCCGGTGGCGCAGGCTTTGTGGTTTTCGCTGCTTGAGACCGGCCTGCTGCTCTTTATCTTTTTCGCGCCCCGTGCCGTCGGTTGGCGCCCTACTCCCCGGCTGCTGGCGTTGACTGCGCTCTTCACTCTGGGGCTGTATTCCACCGTGTGGGCGCTGATTCTGGGGCAGACCTCTATCGTGGTGGCCGCCCTCATCGCGCTGGCGTGGTGGGGGCTGCGGGTCGGACGATGGGGGCTGGCCGGGGCCTGCCTGGCACTGGCGACGATCAAGCCCCAGATGACCTTTTTGCTGGTGCCGGGCCTGCTGGCCTGGGCGGTCTACCGGCGGCAACTGCGGCTGCTGGTCGTCTTCTCTGTGATCTTGGGCGGATTGGTCCTGCTGCCTGTCCCCTGGTTGCCGACCTGGCCGCTGGCGTGGTTGGCGGCGGCCGGTCGCTACGCCAGCTATACCGCTTTCGATCCACCTCTGGTGCTGCTGACGTGCTCCACCTGGTTAGCGGGCCTGGTCGCTGCCCTGCTGCTGGGCTGGACCGTGTACCGCTGGTGGCGTGCGGAGCGACGGAGAGATGCTTTTAATTGGGGACTGAGCATGCTCCTCGTCGTCAGCGGGTTGATCGCTCCACGCACCAGTCACGTCAATCAACTGGTGTTGTTGTTGCCTCTCTTTTTCCTCTTCAAGCGGCTGTCAAAGGGGGGGATTGTCGCCGTCGTGGAAGCCGGGCTGCTGGCCGGGCCGTGGCTGCTGGACTGGGGGCTGGCTCCTCTCTTGGGTAGCTTGCAACACAGAGTGTGGCAGAACCAGTTCATCAGCCCCATCTTGCCGGTTGGATTGGCCCTGGCGTTGGTGTGCTTCAGTCCGTGGTCAGCGCGGGGAATGGATTAATGGGCTACTGCTGTTATTCTCTGAAGCGCCTCAACCTTGTCGTGACCATCGCGGTCGTTCTGGTTCAAACGGTAGGGGCCTACTTTTTCGGCAGCGGTTTCGACTTCGCTCTCTTCCGTGAGGCGACGTTGGACCACAACCCTTATGTCTGGCTCCCAGCGTATGGGTACTGGTTGCTCCGGCCGATTATGCTGCTTCCTTCTCGTCTTTCCCTGATCATAATAGTTCTTATCTCCTCTAGCTTGATGGCTTACACCGGGTACAAGCTCACTGGAAGTGGGCTTCCGGCTTTACTCTCTTCAGCAGGTTTCCTCTCGGCGGAGACGGGTCAGATAGACGGCTTCGTCGCGTTGGGGCTGGTCTTGGGAGTCTTGGCCTGCGAACGACGGAAGCCTCACTTGCTGGGGGGCGCGCTTCTGTTGATGTCCCTGAAGCCGCACATTACCCTGGTCGCGGCCGTGTGGCTGATTGTGTACCTGCGCGATTGGCGCACGCTCCTGATCCCGGCGGGCGTATTCTTGCTCTCTCTGCTCACGGATGGGTTGTGGCCACTGGGTTTGCTCCAATCCCCGCCTCACGTTACCATGGTACCGCATAACATCTCGCTGTGGAGGCTCTGCGGCCCGTCTCTTCTTCCTTTGCTGGCCTTGCCTTTTCTGTTCGGTAGGCGCGATCCCCGGCGCGCGGTGACGCTGGCCGTCGCTGCGTCTGCTCTGGCGATGCCTTACTACAATTTCTACAGCCTGGACGTACTCTTCGGTGTGGGCGTTTCTCCCTGGCTGGTCCCTCTGACCTATATCCCGTTCCTGCCCTGGCCGGCGCAGTGGGAAGCCTGGCACGTCCTCGTATTGGCGTTCGTCCCGGCCCTGGGGCTGATCCTGCTGCTGGTGCGGCAGCGCTCTGGGTGGCGACGCTCTCGGTGGCTTCGGAGTTGGTACCGGCCGCTGCTGATCCTGCTGACAGCGTTTCTGGCGCGGACGATCCACCTGCAGGGCCGCGCACTCTGGTACGACGAGTCCTTCGCCGCCCTGTACGCCTCTTTGAGTCCCGGCCAGATGATCTACGGCACGGTGGCGCCGGTGGCAGGGGCCGGCGCGGCCGACGTCCATCCCCTGCTCTACTACTTCCTGCTCCATGGCTGGATGGGGTTGGTGGGCCACTCTCCCCTGGCGCTGCGTTTCCTCTCTGTGGCTTTGGGCATGATCGCCGTGGCCCTGCTCTGGCGGCTGGCGGCCTGGTGCTTTGGTCGTCGGACGGGTTTGGTGGTGGGGTTGCTGGCGGCGGTGAACCCCTTCCACGTGGCCTACTCTCAGGAGGCACGGATGTACGGGTTGCTGGGCCTGGCGGCAGTGACAGCGGCTTGGGGGTTGCTGCGAGCACTGGAGGGCGCAGAGGAGCAAGGGACAACACGCAACACGCAACACGCAACACGCGACACGTTTCACGTTCTTGGTCATTGGTCATTGTTCATTGTGGGAGCTGCCCTCACCCTCTACGCCCACAACCTGGGTGCCTTTGTCCTGCTGGCTTTCCATCTGTTGGTCGTCGTCCGCCGCCGCTGGTGGCGTCGCCTGCCGGCCCTGGCCCTGGCCGACCTGGCCGCGCTGGCCCTCTTCGGTCCTTGGCTGGTGCTGGTGTTGCCGGGGCAGGTGGGTTTTGTGGGAAGAGGGTATTGGCTGACGCCGCCGGGCGTTGAGGAGGCGGTTCGTGCCATCATGCTCCCGCTCCTCACCTTCTACGAGCCTGCGCCGCTATGGCTCCTGGGGTTGAGCCTCTTCACAGGCGTGTTGCTCCTGACCCTGCTGATCCTGCGGCTCTGGCGGACCCGCTCGCGGGCCGGTTGGTTCCTCTTGCTGTGCTGGGTGCCGATCTTGCTCATCCTGCTCGCCTCCCTCTGGCGACCGGTCTACCTGGAGCGGGCACTGTTGCCCTCGGAGCTCTTTTATCTGGTGTCGGTGGGATGGCTCCTGGCGCGGGGAGGGCTGCCGCGTCTCTTGCGCCTGGCGCTCGCGCTGCTGCTGGCGCTGGCGACACTGGGAGCGCTGGGGGTTCACTATACCTACGCTCGTTTCCCCCGCCCCCCATTCGCCCGGCTGACCGCCTTTCTGCGGGAGAGAGTGACTCACGGGGAGGTGGTGGTCCACGACAACAAACTCACCTTCTTCCCGGCTCACTATTATGACCCCGCGCTGCCCCAAACTTTCTGCCCCGATCTGCCCGGCAGCGGCTCGAACACGCTGGCGCTGCCCACCCAAGAGGCATTGGGGCTCTTTGCCACCCCCATCAGCCAGACGGTGGCCAGCGGGGTGACGGGGGTGTGGTACGTGGCCTTTGACCGCACCTGGGAGGAGTATCGCGTCCTGGGCTACGCCGACGCGCCCAACCGGACCTGGCTGCGTGCCCGCTGCCACCGGGAGGGGGAGGTGCACACGATCGCCGATCTGGAGATCTACCACTTTGCGAATTGTGAGGCAGAGCCGTGAGTTGGGAAGTCTCGTGGAAGGAATACCGCTGGGCGGCGGCGGTCGCCTTGGTGGTGGTGGCTCTCTCTACCATCCCGTATGCCGCCGGTTACCTGGCCCAGACTCCTGACCTGCGCTTTGCCGGAGCCGTTTTCGATCTGGAGGATTATCACAGCCACCTGGCCAAGATGTGGCAGGGATACTGGGGGGAGTGGCGCTACCGGCTGCTCTTTACCTCCGAGGAGCACGAGGGTGCGTATCTGCAGACGTTCTACGTGGCGTTGGGCCATTGTGCACGACTGCTGGGATTGGGCCTGCCGCTCACCTACCACCTGGCACGGGTTGTGGCGGGCGTGGTGCTCCTGCTGACCGTCTACCGCTTCGTCGCGCTCTTCACCGCCGGGGAGGTGCGGAGCGTTGCCTTCCTGCTGGCGGCCACCTCTTCCGGCCTGGGATGGCTGGTCGAGGGGCTGTGCCCCACGCCGCCGGGTGGGATCTCCCCCATTGATTTCTGGCTCATTGACGCCTACACCTTCTTTTCCCTGTTCACCTTTCCCCATTTCTCCGCTGCCGTCGCGCTCTTACTTTCGCTGTACGGGATGCTGCTGCGGTTGGCGGAAGGTGTGTCGCCTGGAAGCGTGCCACGTTTGCGAGATGTGGTGGCAGTGATTCTCCTATCCTGGGGATTGGGCCTCGTCCACCCCTATGCCCTGCTCCTGGCCGACCTGGTTCCGGCGCTCTATCTGATCTGGCGCACCGTCGTGGAACGACGATTGCCCCTGCGCCTGCTGCTCGCCCTGGTTGCGATGGGACTGGCCCAGGCACCGCTCCTGCTGTACGACTACCGCGTCTTTGCCACCTCACCTGTCTTTGGTGCCTGGTCTGCTCAGAACCTCACCCTCTCTCCGCCTCCTCTGCACTACCTCCTGGGTTACGGCGTCGTGGCGCTGCTGGCAGCGTGGGGAGTTCGTTCGGCCCTCCGGGCTTCCCGACGCGTTCCGTTCCTGCTTCTGTGGGTTGTTGTCGCCTTCTCTCTGGCGTACTTTCCCTGGGGGTTGCAGCGCCGCTTCGTCGAGGGCCTCCACGCGGGGTTGTGCGTGCTGGCGGGGTACGGACTGGTGGAGGGGCTGCTGCCCGTGTTGGCCCGACCACTGGGGCGGCTGGCCCGTCTCCTGCACTACAGTCCCCGGCGGCTGCGCTGGTTGGCGCGGGGGCTGGTCCTGGCGCTGGCCGCTCTCTCCAATCTCTACCTGATCGCCACCTACACGCTGGCGGCAGCGGCCTGGCACCCGGACCTGTTTCACTCTGCCGATCAAGTCGCAGCCGGGGAGTGGCTAGCGGCCAACACCGAATGGCAGGAGACGGTGCTGGCTGCTTATGAAACCGGCAATTGGCTCGCCGGGACCATCGGTCGCCGGGTAGTGCTGGGCCACTGGGCGGAGACGATGGATTGTGAGGCGAAGCGGGAGCAGGTGGCAGCCTTCTACTCGGAGGGCGCGTCTGAGGCGGAGCGGCGCGGGTTGTTGGAGCGATGGAACGTGCACTACGTCTACCTTGGCCCGGAGGAGCGGGCGCTGGGTGGGTTCGATCCAGCAATGACCTCATACCTGAAGCTGGTGTTCCAGCAGGGGGATGCATCGGTCTACCGGGTGACGCTGGAGGGGGCACCGTGAACCGAGTTCGGCGAGACCTGGCGGCGCTGTTCGTTCTCTCCCTGACGGTGCGGCTGGCCGTAGCCGCCCTCATCCCCCGGCCCGGTTACATGGACGCGGCCTACTACGCCGCCGGAGCGGTGCATCTTGCCGGGGGGGGAGGGGTGAATGATCCTTTCCTCTGGAACTATTTGGATGACCCCACGGGCATTCCTCACCCCGGGTTCCTCTACTGGATGCCGCTCCCCTCTCTCCTGGCGGCTCCCTTTGCCTCTCTCTTCCCGGGCTCCTTCTTTGCCCTCCAGCTTCCCTTTGCGCTTCTCTCCGCCCTGCTCCCCCTCGTCGCCTACGGGCTGGCCTGGGAAGTCGCCGGTCGGCACCGTGCGGCCTGGCTGGCGTCGCTCCTTACGCTCTTCAGCGGCTTCTTCTTCCCCTACTGGACCCTCCCGGAGACGTTTGCTCCGTTTGCCCTTTTCGGCAGCTTGGCGCTGTGGCTCGCCGGAAGATGGCGGCTGACTACTGACCACTGGCTACTGACTACTGACTACTGGCTACTGACTACTGGCTACTGGCTACTGACTGGGTTGCTGGTCGGCCTGGCTCACCTCACCCGCGCCGATGGCATCCTGTTGTTGCCCGTGGTCGCCCTTGTCCCTCTGGCCTTCGCTCAACCACACAACGCCCAGCACGCAACACGCGCTGTCCTGAGCTTGTCGAAGGGCAATACGCAATACGTAACACGTTCGTTCATTGTTCATTGTTCATTGATCCTCCTCGGCTATCTCCTTGCGATGGCTCCCTGGTTCCTCCGCAACCTCTCCCTCATCGGCACCCCTCTCTCTCCGGCCGGCACCAAGACCCTCTGGCTGCGCACCTACGACGACATTTTCTGCTATGGCTGTGCTCTCTCCCCCCGCTCTTACCTGGCCTGGGGGTGGGGGAACATCTGGCACTCCAAATTGTGGGCGCTGGGGGTGAACCTGGAGCGGTTCCTGGCGGAGGACTGCCTGGTCTTCCTGCTGCCTTTCGTTCTCGTTGGCCTGTACCGCTTGCGCCATCGCCTCTCTTTCACCCTTGCCCTCATCTACTTTTTCCTCATTTACTTCCTCCATTCCCTGGCCTTTACTTTTCCCGGCCCTCGCGGCGGCTTCTTCCACGCCAGCGCTCCTGCCTTGCCCTTCCTCTTTGCCGCCGCTGCGGAGGGATTGGAGGCAACGCTGGGCTGGGCGGCCCGGCACCGGAGCTGGAAGCGGGGGCAGGCCCAGCTGATCTTTGGCACAGCGACGGTGGTGGCGGCGGTGATCCTGAGCGGCTACGCGACGGCGGGTAAACTGCTCGCCTGGCGGAGCGCTGACCAGGCTTATCTGGAGATTGATGTGTGGCTGGATGGGCACGACGTGCCGGATAGTACAATGGTCATGGTTGGCAACCCCCCTGCTTTTTGGTATCATACTCGTAGACCGGCCGTGGTTGTGCCCAACGGTGATTCCGACGCGTTATTGGAGGTCTGCGCCCGTTACCGGGCGGATTACGTCGTGTTGGACGAGAACAGGCCGGGGGCGTTGGCCGGGGTGTATGAGGGTGCGAGAGTGACAGGGTTGCGGTTGATGGCGACATTCGACGGCGCGCGGGTCAGACTCTACCGCCGGGTAGAGGGGCCGGAGGGAGGATGTTTCGGCGTTTTCGACGCTTTCTGACGCTGTTGGCTATCGGCGATGTGTTACTCACCCTGGCGGCCCTGGCGTTGGCCGCCTTCTTGCGCCACGCCCTGCCGTGGGGCAAACCACTGGGGGCGTCAGAGTACCCTCTCGTGGCACCGGTCGTCTACGGCGTGGTGGCCCTGGTCTGGCCGGTGGCTTTCCAGATGCTCAAGGTCTATGACTCGCACCTGGCCACCAGTGCCCGCGGCCAGATTCGACGGATCACTCCGGCTGTCCCGATCTCGGTCTTTGTGTTGGGAGGCTTCCTGTATTTTACCTACCGCGAGGTGCCACGCCTGCTGGTGGTCTACTTCGCCGGGCTGGATTGGCTCCTGCTCGCTTCGATGCGCGTCGTGGCGGTGGCGTTGCTGCGCACCCTCCGGGACGTGCGGCGCACGGCCGGGCGCGTCCTGATCGTCGGAGCAGGCGAGACGGCTGTGGAAGTGGCCGAGATCATCAACCGTGAACTGTCCCCGGCCTATCACGTCGTCGGGCTCGTCGCCGACGATGAAGACGATGAGTCGGAACAGGCTGGCCGCTGGCCCATTCTCGGACGGATCGCCGAGACGGGCGTCGTTGCCTGGCAAAAGGGATGCGACGAGATCATCATCGCCCTGCCCTCCGAGCGTCACGAGGACATTGATGCCATCGTCTACGAATTGCAGGAACAGCCGGTGCACATTTACATCGTCCCGGACCTCTTTCGCCTGGCGCTGGTGCGCGCCCGTGCCGAGACCCTCTTTGGTGTGCCGCTGGTGGGGCTGCGCGAGCCGGTGATTGATGGGGTGGATTGGGCGATCAAGCGCACCTTCGATCTGCTGCTGACGCTGGTGGCGCTTCCCCTCGCCCTGCCGGTGATGGCGCTCGTCGCGCTGGCGATCAAACTGGATGATGGAGGGCCGGTTCTCTTCCAGCAAGAACGTATCGGAGAAAATGGACGTCGTTTTCGTATGCTCAAATTCCGCACCATGGTGCCGGGGGCCGAAAGGTTGCAGGCCCAGGTGACCCGGCTGGATGAGAAGGGCAGTCCGGTATACAAAGTATCTCACGACCCGCGCGTCACCAGAGTGGGGCGTTTCTTGCGCCGCTGGAGCCTCGACGAGCTTCCCCAACTCTTCAACGTCTTGCGCGGGGAGATGAGCCTGGTGGGGCCGCGCCCGGAGCAGGTCTTCGTCGTCGAGCAGTATGAGCCGTGGCAGCGGCAACGGTTAGCCGTGCCACCGGGGATGACCGGCTGGTGGCAGGTCAGCGGCCGCAGTGACCTGCCCATGCACCTGAACACGCAATATGACCTGTTCTACATCCGCAACTACTCGCTGTGGCTCGACCTCAAGATTCTGTGGTTGACGGTTTGGGCTGTGTTGCGGGGGGAAGGGGCGTATTGAGGATGCAAAAGGTCTTGCTGGTCTTTGGTACCCGACCAGAGGCGATCAAAATGGCCCCGGTGGTTAGGGAGCTAAGCAGATACCCCACCGAGTTCAAGGTCAAAATTTGCCTTACCGCTCAACATCGCGAGATGCTGGATCAGGTTTTGACCCTTTTTGATATTGAGGCTGATTACGACCTGAACATTATGCGGGATAGGCAGACTCTCTCGCGGGTCACGGCCGAGGTCCTGACAGGGGTAGAGGAGGTGATAAAGACAGAGAACCCAGGCTGGGTCCTGGTGCAGGGCGATACGACCACAGCGATGGCCGCCGCTCTGGCGGCGTTTTATCAAAAAGTCCGGGTGGCCCACATAGAGGCTGGGCTGAGGACCTGGAACAAAGCTCAGCCCTATCCAGAAGAGATCAACCGCGTGATCGCCGACGTGGTCTGCGACCTACACTTTGCCCCGACGGAAGCGGCCAGGTGGAACCTGCTGTGCGAAGGGATCGGCGCGGGAAGCATCTTTGTCACGGGCAACACAGTCATTGACGCGCTGTTGGAGACTGTGGAGAGGGAGTACGACCTGGAGAGTGGGCCTTTGCGGAACATCCCGCCGGACAGGAGAATCATCCTCGTTACTGCCCACCGGCGGGAGAACTTTGGGCCGCCCCTGGTCAATATCTGCCGCGCCCTCCAGAAAATCGCTCGACGATATGAGTCCGACGTACACCTGGTCTATCCCGTGCACCTTAACCCCAATGTACAGGGGGTGGTCTATCCCATTTTGGAGGGGGTAGCCAACATCTCTCTGCTGAAGCCGCTGGACTACCTGTCCTTTGTCCACTTGATGAACAGAGCCTATCTCGTCCTGACCGATTCGGGCGGCTTGCAGGAGGAGGCACCCAGCTTGGGCAAGCCGGTGCTGGTTCTGCGTGAGGTCACAGAGCGGCCGGAGGCGGTGGAGGCGGGAACGGTCAGGGTCGTGGGGACGGATGAGGAGCGGATCATGGCGGAGGTAGTGCGGTTGCTGGAAGATGCTGGAGCCTACCGCCGGATGGCCCAGGCAGCAAATCCGTATGGCGATGGCCACGCCGCCGCCCGTATCGTGAACACGTTGTTGTCGCTGCGGGAGTGAAGATAGGGTGGGGTCGGCGGTCGCAGAAGAAGCCTTTCTCAAGAGCAAGTCGGCCGAGGGGTTTGCCATCATTGCACTGTTGGGCATTGTGCGGTTCGTGGTGGCGTCTGGCAACTATTTTGTCCTGGGGCACCTGCTGTCGCCGGACGTTTTTGGGACGTATGCATTTTGCGTCGTCGTGGTGGGCTTTGCCGCGTTGCTCACGACGGTTGAGGGGCGGCGCAGCGTTATCACCGCCACCGAGAAAGTTGATGAGGTTTTTACGCACGCGCTGGGCATCGAGCTGGCACTGGCTGTTCTGGTCATGGCCGTCATCGTGGTGGGCTCGCCGTCCATTCTGTGGCTTCTGAACCGCCCGGAGATTCCCCCGGCTTACCTGCAACTGTTGTCACTTCAACTGCTCATCACTCCCTTCGAGCTGCCGCTGGCGCTGTTGGAGCGCAGATTGGCCTTTCGCATCATAGGTGTGATCGAGTTTGTGTCCATCCTGGCAAACTGTGTCATCAGCATTGGGTTGGCCTGGCGGGGCTGGGGTGTGTGGAGTCTTGTGGTTTCGACGGTGGTCAGCGGGTGGGTGCGTGTCCTCCTGGGCTGGCTCATCGTCCGTCCCCGGTTGGTGCGGAGGTTGGATGGGCATGTCGCTCGGCAGGTGGTCGGCTATGGCTTGCCGCTCACCTTGTCCAACATGATCGGCCACTGGTACTGGAATGTGGATGACTTGATCGTGGGGTATCTGCTGGGCACGGTGGAGCTGGGATACTACTGGTTGGCGTTCAAGATCCCGCACTATATGCTGCAACTCGCGGATACCGTCTCAAAGGTGACTTTTCCGGTCTATGCGCGTATGCCGGGTGATGAGGGATTGGAGCGCGCGTTCAATTGGGTGACCAAGCTGTCGGCGGCGCTGCTGCTCTTGCCCGCCGTGTTGGCGCTGCCTTACGGCGAGTTTATCATCGTGACGGCTTTCGGCGAGCAGTGGATGCCCGCCGTGTTGACGTTCCAGATATACATGTCGCTGGTGGCATTTCGCGGCACGCTCCGGCACTGGGCCGACGTGGCAATGGTGAAAGGGTACAACCGTGTGGTGTTGCATGTTACGGCCTCGGTCGGCGTTTTGTTACCCGTACTCGGATACCTGGTCACCCTGCGCTACGGTATTGCGGGGATGGCGGCCGCAGTAGCTCTGTCCCTGATCGTCACCTCCCCTTTGTACCTCTTGCGCATGCACCGCTGGTTGGGTGTGCGTTATCTCCGTATCCTCTGGCCGGAGGTGGTCACCGGAGTGATCGTGGCGCTCTTGGGCATCTTGGTGCACAGGCTGCTCCCTGATCGTTTCATCGTCAATGTGCTGGCGCTGGCGATGCTGTGCGGTGCGTACGTGGGGGTGCTTTTGGTGTTGGATCGGCCTATTGTGAGCCTGATCGGCTCTGAGGTTCGATCCCGGCTGGTGCGGAGACCGGTGTGATATGACCCACACCTATACGCTGTACGATACTCCTGAGATTGTGGCAACGATTGAGGCGGACCTGGCCTTTATCCTGAGCGAGATTCGGGCCGTCGTGCCGGATATGGTGGCTCTGATTCTGGCGGGGGGGTTTGGCAGGGGAGAGGGGAGTGTGATTGCGCAAGATGGCCGCGTTGTCCCGGTTAATGATTACGATGTGCATGTGATCACGCACAGTCGCAACCCAGGAGTGGACTGGGCAGGGTTGGAGCAACGCCTGGCGGCGCACATCGGCGTGCGCTGGGTGGATATCGAGTACACGCCACGGCGCAAGCTGCGCCGGCTCAGGGGGCAACAGTATGGGTTCGATCTCAAGTACGGTGGGCGGGTGCTCTGGGGGGAGCCAAACATCTTGGAGGAGATCCCGCCTTTTACCGCGCGTGAGATTCGACCCCGGGAAGTGGAGAAGCTATTCTTCACACGCTTGTGGTGCTTTTTGGGGCCGGTCGTGCTGGACGCGCGGACGGACGCTTTCTCCTTCCCGGACTGTTTCTTTGCCACGGCACAGCTTTCCAAAGCGGTTGTGGCCTGTGTGGAGGCGTTGCTGATCGCGCGCGGGGTCTACTGTGTGCGCTGTGCCGAAAAGATGGCCCGGCTACAGGCACACGCGCCCGAAAAAAGCGCCCTGCTATCCCTGGCCGAGTGGGCGATTGCGTTCAAGCTGGACCCAGGCACACCTGCCCCTGAGGCTGACGATCTGGCGGCACTGTACGATCGAGCACGGGATGTATACCTGGATGTGTTTGGTGAGCTGTTGGGGGGGTTATATGGACGCAGATGGCAGGGCTGGGCGAGCCTGACACGGTTGTATCACCCTCCCCTGGGGCGGCGTGCTCAGTTGCGCCGGATGGTACACTTTGTGCGGCATGGCCGGTTTCCGGTTGACGTTGAGCGTGAAAAGCAGATGGCGCGGCTGTTTCTCGTTTATTCGTGGAACCAAAGTGTGGAGTACAATCGCCGGGCGAAGGAGCACCTGGTGCGTGCGGCCCTTTTTGACGCCGCTTCTCCGCCGGACTGGGAAGCGCTGCGAAAGGTGGCCGTGAGTTGATGGCTCCCCCAACCTTTCTCGTCTTGCTGGACGCCCTGCGGTGGGACTATGTGTGCGTCCAGGATTCACCCACATTGGTGCAACTGGCCAACGCTGGAATCTGGGCACGCAAGGTGCGTCCCTCGTTTGGGTTCTGCGAGATTTCAGAGTGCGTGACGGGCACGCGCCCCAACGTGAACGGTAACTTTGCGGCCTTCGCCTACGGTCCACAAGCCTCCCCCTATCGTAGGTGGCGTGGGATGTTGCGGCTGCTGGGCTTTGTGGACCGTCTGCCGCGCGGGCAAATGCGGGCGCGCCAGGTGTTGGAGTGGTGGTTCGCGGTGTGCGGCGTGCCACACCCGACCTACCGTATCCCGCTCCCGTGGCTCTCGTATTTTGTACCAACGGAGGGAGCACGTCTGCACACCCAGGCGGGTGCGTTTGCTGTCGAGTCTGTGTACGACGTGATGGCGCGGGCCGGACGCGCGGTGTACGACGAGACGTTCGTCCGGCACAACCGCGCCGCTGGCTCTGACGTGGATCGGGTGGAGCGGCTGCTGCGCCATTGTGCGGAGTCGTACGATTTGTTTATGATTTACCTGGGAGAGGCCGATGGCGCTGGGCACGACTTTGGGCCTGATTCGCCACAGCGGCGCGAGACGGTGAAGCGGCTGGATGCGCTGATTGCGCGGCTCGTGGAGCGCGTCGCTCAGGTGTACGGCGAGGCGGCGAACCTTGTGGTGCTGGGCGACCACGGGATGGTGCCCGTCGCGCACACGGTGGACGTCTGGAGTTCTGTCGGCGCCCTGGGGCTGGAGTTTGGCCGCGACTATGTGATGTTCCTGGATTCTACCCTGGCGCGCTTCTGGCCCTTGTCGGAACGTGGGCGCGCTGGACTGAGGCAGTTGTTGGCCCAGCGGGAATTTGCAACCCTGGGCGAGTTGTTGACGCCGGAGCGGGCAGAGGAGCTGCACGTTCCTCCACCCGACTCAAAGTACGGGGAGATCATCTGGCTGGCGCACGCAAACACGATGATCTTTCCCGACTTTTTCAACCGCGTTGTGTCGTTGGGGATGCACGGGTACGAGACCTCACTGGATGAGCAGAAGGGGTTCGCCGTGGTCGTGGGGCCGGATGTGGGCGCGGCGGTGTTGGAAGAGGTGGAACTCGTGGACATCTGCCCGACGCTCTGTGACTTGTTGAGCATCGAATACCCTCGGCAGAATCAGGGCATCAGCCTGCTTGGTCGGTAAGCGAGGCGCGACGTTGGATGTTTCGGTCATCATTCGGGCCAAGAATGAGGCACTGTGGCTAGGCACGGTGTTGCGGTCTGTCCGTGCGCAATCCGGTGGGCATCAGGTCGAGATCATTCTGGTGGACTCTGGCTCGACCGACCAAACGGTGAACATTGGGATGTGCTATGGGTGCCGTGTGATCCACATTCGGCCAGATGAGTTCACCTGGGGGCGTGCGCTCAACCTGGGGGCGGCCGCCGCAACAGGGGAGGTGCTGGTGCTGCTATCGGCCCACGCCGTGCCCGTGGGGACGGCGTGGTTGGAGCAGTTACTTGCCCCTTTGCAGGCTCCACCTGTGGCGGCTGTGATGGGGCGGCAGATACCGATTCCCGGCCTGGACCCTTTCGAAGAGATCGAGTTAGAGTTGTGGTTTCCACCGTTGGAAGCGCCGAAACAGGTGTCAAGCATTTCGTCTGCCTCTGCTGCTATCCGTCGCAACGTCTGGCAAGAGATCAGGTTTGACGAAACGTTGTCGTTGGACGAGGATGGGGAGTGGGCGCGTGCTGCGATGGCCTGTGGGCATCAGATCATGTATGCGCCGCACAGCGTGGTTTGGCATAGCCATCCGGCGTGTGTGGACACGGTCTACCGGCGCTGGTTCTGGCGTAGCTATGTGATACACTCGAGAGCGGGTGAGAAGCCGTCGTCGGCGCGCCACCTTGCCAGGTTCGTGAAGCGGGACGTGCGTTACTTTCTCACGCATCGCTGCTTCTCCTACCTGGGATGGATTCCGGTGTACGAGTTCGTGCGTCAGGGCGGCTTCTGGGCCGGGCGGCGAGCCGCGCTGAGCAGGGCGCGTGCCGGATCTGACGAGCCGTGGGGATACTGTGCCCTGACCATTCCCCAGGCGATGCTGAGGTTGGAGCCGGCGTTCGCCCGCATCCGGCGCATCACACCGAAGGATGCCGTGCGGATGCTGGAGCGACAGATTGAGGAAGGTTAAGGAGCGAGCAACCGTGTCTATGCCAAGCGTAGTGCTGCTGATTTTGACCTGGAACGGCAAGCAAGATACGTTGGAGTGTCTTGACTCTCTGGATAAGCTTGAGTATCCCGGCTTCTGGGTGCTGGTGGTGGATAATGCCTCCACCGATGGAACGGTGGCAGCGGTGCGGGAGCGCTTTCCGGAGGTGAAGCTGCTTGTCAACGAGCGTAACCTGGGATACGCCGGGGGCAACAATGTCGGCATTCGCGCCGCGTTGGAGACGGACGTGGACTATGTTTTCATCTTGAACAACGATATTGTTTTTGAGGACGCCGATTGTCTGCTCCGTCTGGTCGAGGCGGCGGAGGTGCATCCCACCGGCGGGCTGTTTGGCCCCAAGACGTACAGGTATGGCGAGGATAACCTGCTCGATTTCATCGGTGGTACCTACAGTATGTACACGGGCTTGGCCCCCAGCGTCGGTGTTGACGAATATGACCGGGGCCAGTACGAGACGATGCGGGTCTATCCGTTCGTGAACGGGCACGCTGTGTTGGTCAAGCGGGCGGTGTTCGAGACGGTAGGGCTGTTCGACGAGACATACTTTGGGTATTACGAAGAGACGGATTTTTGCCACCGCGCCCGGATGGCGGGTTTTGATTCCATCTATGTGCCCCAGGCACGTATATGGCACAAGGTCAGTCGTGCTCCTATGGGCGAATTGCGTGAGTACCTGATGTATCGCAATCAAATCCTGTTTGTGCGCAAGCACGCGACTCGGTTAGAGAAGGTCGTTTTTTCCCTGCACTATGCGCTGTTGCAAATGCCGCGATTTGTGGCGGGAAATGTGTTGCGGGGACGGTGGAGGCGCTTGCGGAACTATGTTCGAGCGGTAGGGTGGAACCTGGGGGTGTGCGGTGATGGGGACTTGCTTGTGGGGGTGGGTGGCGGAGAGTAAGTCGAGTTTGGGGGTGGAGGAGGACATTTGGCAAACGTAGAATCTCGGATCCGCGAGCGCTTTGACGATGTCTCGCAGGATCGGGAGACCTTTCCGGCCCACGTTGAGCCGGATGATTTTGAGTGGCTGGCGGTAAAGCGGGCGCTTGGCCTTTCGACAGGGGCAAAGGTGCTGGACGCCGGGTGTGGGCGGGGGCGCTTTAGTCGAGCGTTGGCTGGTGAGGGGGCGCGGGTGGTGGGGGTGGACCTTTCGCACCGCTTGACGCGCGCGGCGGCGCAATTGGGCGGGGATTTTTGCCAGGCGAGCGTCACCAGGTTGCCGTTTGCGGCGGAAAGCTTCGACGCGGTCGTGTGCGTGGAGGTGCTCGAGCACGTGCCCGATGTCCCGACCGCGCTGGCAGAGATGGCGCGCGTCTTGTGCCGAGGGGGCAAAGCCGTCGTCGTGGATAAGAGCCTCTGCTCTCTGCATCCCCGCTTCTTGTTGCCCTCGGCCCTGGTCAAGTTTGTGATGGAGCGTGCCAACCGTTGGATGTATCCCAGTGGCTTTGAGTTTGCCGAGATTTGGTTTGTGCCCCGCGTTCTGTCTCGCCAACTGAGGATGCACTTCTCAGGCGTCGAGGTGTGCTATTTGCATTACACCTATCGCAAGTGGCGCGCCAGAGGCTGGATCACGCGCCTTCTGCCGTTCTTGAGTATGTACGTGGCGTGGGTGGCGGAGAAGTGAGCGAGGCCCGGTCCCTTTTCGAGGTGTGCTCGCACTGGCTGGCGCGATCGGGGATCGTCGCGCCCAACGGCGGTGTCTACGACGGGTACGACACGGCGCGGCGCGTATATCCTCGCCTGTATAGCGAGATCACCGGCTATGCGGTGAGCGTGTTCCTGCGTCTGGCGGCCTGGACAGGGGAGGCCGCTCATCTCGAAAGGGCGCGGCGTAGTGGAGATTATCTGTGCAAACTGCAACGGCGGTCCGGAGAACTGGGCGAGGGGGCGGTGGCTCACTGTGTTCCGCACGGTAGTACCCGTCCCTGTGATGAGAGTTTTACGTTTGACGCGGGGATGATCCTTCAGGGGTTGTGTGAATTGGCGGCCTGTGAAGGGGATGCGCGCTACGTGCAAGCAGCGCACGACGCGGCAAGGTGGTTGTTAGGGTTCCAGGAGAAGGATGGTGGGTTTCGCGCCCGTCGCAGGTTAGGTGGGGGGGATCGTTACCAGGTGCCTACGTTTGAAAGTGACTATGGGTGCCTGCACGTCAAGCTGGCAGTCGGACTGTTGCGCGCGGCGGACCTCACGGGGGATGGGAGCTTTGCAGCGGCAGCCCGACTGGTGTGTGAGTGGGGACTGGGACTGCAGGCGCCCGATGGCGCGTTTTGGGCCAATGTGCGGCGCACCCACGTCTTTGCGCACGCGCACTGTTACGCCACAGAGGGGTTGCTTTTCGCGGCCCATCGTCTGCGAGAGCCCCGCTACGCCAGGGCTGCTGAGAAGGCCGGCCGCTGGTTGTTGCAGGCCCAGGATGATCAAGGAGCTTTGCGCCAGTACTACAAAGGGCATCCGCGTGGCCCACTCCGCTGGCGGGTCGAGTGCTTGGCTCCGGCACTGGTCAGCGACGCCACTGCCCAGGCTGTTCGCATCTGGCGTACCCTCGATGCACAAACCGGCGATCCGGCCTTTCGTGAGGGGGCTGAACGAGCACTACGTTACTTGCAGTCGGTACAGATCAAACGCCCGGATGAGCCTCGGATAAATGGTGCGCTCTGGTATCGTATACGCCCTGTGGCAAGGACACGCTGGCACGGGCCGATGGTATACTCCTGGCCGGTGATGTTTGCGCTGGCAGCCAGCCGCTACGCCTCCGATGTGGCTCTGGATGAGACGGCGATGTGTGAGGCGTTGTTCTGATGGCTCATCGCATTCTTTTCCTGCCGCACTTTCCGGGACTGAACGTGCGCGTGCGCTCGTACGAACTGGCCAGGTGTCTGGCGGACGCACACACGATCCACTATCTGTGTTGGCCCGTCTTACGGGCGCGGGCGGAGCTGCTACGGGCGTGGCACGGCGTGCGCTGTTGGGCCCGTCCGCTGCGCGTGCGGGCCCTGGGGAGTGGTGTACACGAACTGCGCGCCTCGCGCTTGCTACTCAAAGGCTCACTGGCCCAGGCGTACAATCGGTACCAGTTGGCGCGTTGGATCGCGGAACTGGACATAGACGTGGTCGTGAGTGCGGATTTTCGGTACACGCCGTTTCCTCATTGGTTCAAGGGGAGGGTGGTGTACGTCTATGATATGGTTGACGCCTTCTGGGATGAGCGGCGGCACGAGGCGGCGCACATCCGGAAGTTTGTGGGCGGGGAGTTGGCAAAGGCCGACGTGGTGACCGTTTGCTCGCGCCGGTTGGCCGAGAATGTGCGCCGGCTGTGGGGACGGGAGGTCGAGGTGTTGCCCAACGGGGCAGACTTGGCGGAATTACGCGCGGTTGCACCGGAAGATGTGACTCGTCTGCGTGCGTCGCTAGGTTTGGAAGGGCGTTGGGTCATCGGATCTATCGGCAACCACGGCCCCTGGTCGGGGTTGGAGTTGCTGCTTGGAGCGTTCCAGCGGATTAGAGCGCGTATGCCTGAGGTAGCCTTGCTGATTGTGGGACCGGGTTCGGAAGTGGATCGGCTATCGCCCCGCTACGAGCGCGACCCTGACGTGTGCTTCACCGGGCCGCGTCCTCCGGAGGAGATGCCGCTTTTTTTCAACGCATTGGACGTCGGTACGTTGCCCTTTGAGGTGAGTGAGTTTACCCACAGCGCCCTGCCCCTCAAGGTGATCGAGTACTCGGCCTGCAACAAGCCCGTTGTCTCGACCCCTTTGCGCGGCGTCATGGATTTGGCGTTCCCGAACATCCGGCTGGCGGAGTCCGACGTGGAAGCCTGGGCCGCTGCGTTGCTGGCCGCGCGGACGCACAGTTGGGATCGGCACGACCTGGCGTGTAGCGTCGAGGCTTATGACTGGCATGCCATCGCCGGACGGTTGCTGGATGCCATCGAGAGCCGAGGTATCCTGTGAGAGTCGCTCGAAATGGCCGCTATGTCTTCAAAGCGGTGCGGTTTGCCTGGGGGCGATAATGGGTCGGGTGGGGCGAGTTTTCCTAGAATAAGTTGATGGAGTAGCTTGTGCCGCAACGTCGTCTGAGCATTCTACAGGTCACGCGCCAGTTTTATCCTTCCGTTGCCGGCGTCGAGGTCGTGGTGGAAAACCTGGGCCGCGAACTCATACGTTTGGGACACCGCTGTGAAGTCGTGACCTTGAACCACCTGTTCTATGCTTCCGACCGTCGCTTGCCGGCGGAAGAGAATCGGCTAGGTATCCTGGTGCGTCGCATTCCATATTGGGGTGGGCGGCGCTTTTTCGTAGCGCCGTCGGTTCTGCATTGGTTGCGCGACTTTGATGTAGTACATGTGCACAATACTGACTTCTTCTGCGATTTTCTGGCCCGTACGCGATTTCTACACCACAAACCGTTGCTACTGACGACGCACGGCGGTTTTTTTCATACCTCGAGTGCAGCGTGGTTAAAACGGCTTTACTTTGGGACCATCACACGCGGGTCGCTGCGTCGTTTTGACGTAGTAACTGCCGTCAGTGAGTCCGATCGGCAGCTCTTTGTTTCCGTTTGTGATCGGGTCCGTGTCATACACGATGGTGTGGATTTTCCAACCTATAGTGCTGTCGAGAAACGTATTGAACCAGGGCTGTTGGTGTATGTAGGAAGGTTGGCCAGCAACAAGCGAGTAGACGCGCTGCTGAAAGCTTGTGCGCTGGTGTACGAACGAATGCCGCACGTACGTCTGGTTCTCATTGGGATGGATTTCGAGGATGTGCGGCCAAAACTAGAAGCCCTGGCCGGCCAGTTGGGTGTCCAAAGCATGGTTCAGTTTCTGGGGTCGGTGCCGGGAAGCGTGCTACGGGAGAATCTGGCGCGGGCGAATCTTTTTGTGTCTGCTTCTGAGTACGAGTCTTTCGGCTTGTCGGTGGTCGAGGCAATGGCGACCGGCACGGTTCCCGTTGTGAATCGCTTGCCCCCGTTTGAGCAATTTATCGAGCCTGGGCAGAATGGATGGTTCTGCGACTTTTCTCGCCCAGGCGAGGCCGCGCGAGTACTCGTCAAGGCGTTGTGCTGTCCGATGGGAAGGTTGGAGCTGATGGGGCGTCGTGCCCGTGCGGTCGCCGAACAGTATGACTGGGCGCACATTGTGGAGGAATGGGAGAGCCTATACTACCGCGTATTGGGCGTGTGAACCGGTTCGGTCCGCTCCTCGAATCCAATGACAGCTCCGCCAGCCATGGGGATCGGCACACAGGGAGTAGGCTTGTGAGACAGCATACCTCCCGTGAGAATGGAGTAGCGTGATGTCCGATGTTTGGGGTAGGGTGAGCTTGCTGGGTATCCCCATTGACGCGCTCACGGTCTCACAGCTCCATGACGAAATCACCGGGATCATAGAGGCGGGGCAGAAGGCGCTCATACTGAACGTGAACGTCCACTGTATGAACTTGGCCTATGAGCGTCCCTGGCTGCGTGGCATGCTGAACCGCGCCCGTATTGTCTTCTGCGACGGGGCCGGGGTGATGCTGGGAGCGCGGCTACTGGGGGAGCACATCCCGGAGCGGATCACTTACGCCGACTGGCTTTGGCAATTGGCAGAACTCGCCAGCGTCAGGGGATACACGATGTTCTTCTTGGGCGCGAAAGAAGGGGTCGCACGGCTGGCTGCCCAGAATCTGACAGCCCGTTTCCCCAATCTGAAAGTGGTCGGTACGCATCACGGCTACTTTACCAGGACCGGGTCGGAGAATAGGCGAGTGGTTGAGTTGATAAACTCCCTGCGCCCCAACATCCTGATTGTTGCTTTCGGTATGCCTCTCCAGGAGAAATGGCTCAATGAGAACTGGGAGAAGATAGAGGCCAACGTTTTCCTGACAGGTGGAGCCTGCTTTGATTATGCGGCTGGGATGGTGCCTCGCGGCCCGCGCTGGATACTTGACCATGGCCTGGAATGGTTGTATCGTCTATGGAGCGATCCGCGCCGACTGTGGCGCCGTTACGTTATCGGCAACCCGCTCTTTGTTTTGCGTGTGCTGAAACAAAGAATTGCCCGACATTCTGCTCGACAGATTGACAAAATGCACGAAATGTTATAAAATGCTCTAAAGTCTCAGTGGCCAGGAGGTGAGAGATGGTAACAAAATCGTCTACGGTGACAATGAAAAAGGCGGCTCAGGTGCTCGGTATCCATCAGGAGACCATCCGCAACTGGGAGAAGCGGGGGTTAATCCGACTGGTGCGTTTGCCAGGCAGTGGCTATCGTCGCGTGCCACGCGCGGAGATTGAGCGACTCTTGTCTCAGATGGCTGCTCCCTCTGATCCGTTCTGGGATGGCCAAACCGCTCGGGCTGTTGCTCGGGCGCAGGGTGTCCGACCGGTGCAATCTATTGATGACCTGTGGGCCGATTTCTGGCCGGAGGACGAATCGGTGGAGGAGTTTCGGGAAACAATCCACGCATGGCGTCAGCGTGACTTGGAGATGGAGCGGGAACCGTCGTCATGATGCTGTTAGACACTGATGTGGTTTCGTTCCTGTTCAAGCGCGACACTCATATTGCCCAGTATCTTCACTTCTTGGAAGGTGAGATGCTCTCCATCTCCTTTATGACCCTGGCGGAACTGTACCAGTGGGCTTATATCAGAAATTGGGGACAGCCACGCATAGAACGACTGGGGACTTGGCTGCGTCGCTTTGCCGTGTTGCCGTATGACGCACAGGTCTGTCAACAGTGGGCAGCCGTGCGCGTCGAGCGGCGCAGACAAGGACGCCCGATTTCCGTCCAGAATGCGTGGGTGGCTGCGTGCGCACTGCGGTACGGCTGTTCACTGCTGACCCACAACGCGGCTGATTTTGCTGACATCACCGGCCTGGTCGTCACAGCCGTGGATGCTTAACTTTGGACATTCTCCATCCTGCGTGTGCTGAGACAACGAATTGACGAGGCACTTGAAGTGTTATAAAATGGCACAAATTAGCGGGTGAGCAGATTTCCGCTGACAGTAGCTCATCCTGACGGCACAACTTGCGAGGAGTACCTCGTCAAGTGCGACAATGAGACCTCCCTACCTTTGCCACCTCGGCTTTTGCGGAACTTGCTAGAACTGGCTCGCAAGTACCAGGACGATGGATTGACTCTGTTGGTCTTCGGGTCCTTTGCCAGAGGTGACCAGCGCCCGACGTCAGACCTGGATCTGGGGGTGGAGTGGCATGGGAAGCGCAGGCCAGAGATCTTCCTTCGCCTATACTGGGACGTGCAAGAGCTACCAACGATCCGGAAAATCGAGTTGGTTGACTTTGAGCAAACCGATTCGGACTTTAGGCGCGTGGCTGGATTAGACAAGATCTATCTGGTCGAGAGGAGGGGAGCGCAATGATGGAGATATGAAAATTGCCATCTCCTACCCCCCCCCTGCAGGGTCCGGGCAGCCCTATGCTGACCCAGAATCGCCAGTTCCAGTGGTACCACGTTAACATGCACTACGGCTACCTTGGCCAATCCGACCTGCTGGAGCTGATGAAGCGGGCGGGCTTCCGCAAACTAAAGATGGAGCTGGAGTCGGCCAGCCAGTCCACCCTCGACCGGTTGAACAAAGGCATCACCGTCGAGCAGAGCGTCGAGGACTCGCGGCTCATCGACTACCTGCGGCGCGGGGCCAGGGCGGTGGTCGGCCACCTGCGCGATTTCCTGAGCGGTCATGGATGGCAGGGCGGGACAGGCGGGGAAGCTGGGCGATGAGCGATCTCCGTGGTACGACGAGGGCACGCTGGCGCTACCTGGCCCAGGAATCGGCGCTGATTCTGTTGATGGGCTATGTCCTGCTGCTGGGAGGGACGTTTAACGGCCTGGTGCTCTATCGCCTCAATCTCATCAATGCGTTACTCATCGCCATTGTGGGCGCGTTGTGGCTGGGTTGGCGTCTCTGGCGACGATGCCCCCTCCCGCGCACCCACCTCGACTACCCGCTGCTGGCACTGTTGGCGGCCTACTTCCTTGCCACTGCTTTTTCGATAGACCCACGTCGCAGCATTGGCTTCACCTTGCAGATGGTGCTCTACGCGCTGATCTTCTATTTACTGGTCGACCTACGCCGGTCGGGGTGGCCAACAGCACTGTTTGTCAAGATACTACTCATCCTCAGTGGATTCATCCTGTTCTTCGGCGTTTGGGAATTGGTGCGCTGGTATGGCGAGTGGCTCTCCATCGCCGGCTGGGCTAACCCCATCCCTCCGGCCACCATTCGTATCCGTGCCTTTCTGGGACACCCCAATTTCGTGGCCGCGTTCCTCAACCTGCTGCTCCCGCTGGCTATCGTGCGTACGCTCCGACAAGGGTGGAGCACGCGCATCCTGCCAGGGTTCTGGACTTTGGTTGCGCTGGTGTTGATCTTCTTTACTTCCTCACGGGGGGGCTGGCTGGGGACGGTGGCGGCGCTGGGCAGCCTGGGGTTCCTTTTGTTCCTGGGTCATCGCTCACTTGCCTACCGCGCCTGGAGTCGGCTGTGTCGCCATCCCTGGTGGCTTGCGGCACTGGTGATTACGTTGCTGCTGCTGAGCCTGTTGCTGGGGGCGCTGGTCGTGCGGCAGGCTCAACACCCCTCCCACGGCGGCGGGTTCGGATCTCGACAGTGGATCTGGTCGGCCGCCTGGCAAGCGTTCCGGGGCGACCCACTGACCGGCAGCGGCCCTTTCACCTTTGGTTCGGTCATGACGCGACTCTACTCCATCCCGCCCCAGATGCTTCTGGCTCACGCTCACAATTACATCTTCAATACCGCCGCTGAGATTGGGTTGCCTGGGCTGGTGGCGCTGATCTGGCTAGCAGTTTCGCTGGCCCGCGTCGTACTGTATCGTTGGCACGCACTCCCCTCCGGACACCGCCTCGCTGTGAGTGGATCCATCGCCGCGCTCGTCGGCTGCGCAGTGCACAGCATGTTTGACACCCCACAGACCATGCCCACCATCTGCGTGGTGATCGCGGTGGTGCTGGCGCTACTGGTGGCTGGAGAGCGTCCCATTGCGCGTTTACCTCGGAGTGTTGGCAATGCGGCGCTGCTCGTCGCTTGGCTGGTCGTCACACTGGGTGGCTGTTGGGCGTTGCGTGCCTACGCTCCTTTCTCTCGCGGGGTGCTGGCGGCCAACCTGGGTGATTGGGAGACAGCGACAGTGGAACTAGACCGCGCTGCCAACCTTGATCCGCTCAATGCCTTCTTTCATCTCCAGGCTGGCTACGCCTGCGGGCGCGTGGGTTTGGAGACCGGTGATCGAGAAGCCCTGGGGCAAGCTCTTACTCACTATGAAGCTGGTGTGGCGTTGGAACCCGACTTCTGTACCAACTGGGCCAACCTGGGTGTATTGCGTTGGGCTGCTGGTGATGAGTCCGGGGCTATCGAGGCACTGGAGAGAGCAGTAGCGCTAGCTCCCAACGAGCCCGCCTTTCGGCTCACGCTGGGCCGTTTCTACGAGGCCACGGGGTGCGAAGCAGATGCCCGCGCGATGTATGAAGCGGCGCTGAAATCCCGTCCCTTCTGGGCATACTCTCACTTCTTCCGCGCCACTCCCCTCCGCGCTGAGCTGCGCGATGAGTGGCTGGACCGGCATCCCCGCGCACTCCTCCCACAGGAGCCGGAGCTGGCTGCCGGTTGGGAGGCACTGGCTGCTGGGGCGCCTGCAGAGGCACAGAACCATTTCGAGCGCGCCCTGGGCCTTAACTCCCCCGACGCCTACCGTGGGCTGGGGCTGGCTTATTTGGCCCAAGGTGAGTTCGCGCTGGCCGAACAGATGCTGCGCACGGCTCGCTTTATCCCTTCTTCCTTTCCCTGGGATAGTAGTCGCATTGGGATTGCTCTGGGTCAATTGGCTGTCGCCAGAGGTGACTGTGCTCAGGCGGTCGTCGAATACGAACAGGCGCTTGACGAACTGCGCCAAGTGACCTCCTTCGGGCCTGGTCGTATGGACACTGCCGACTATGGCTGGTACATCTTTAACCGCGAGAGTATCATGCCCGACTTGCTGCCGGGGGTGGAGTACATTCGTTTCACGGATGATACCGTTGATGCCCTGCTGGAACTGGGTGCTTGCTACGAGACCTTGGGCGACACGGAGGCGGCTGCGCGGGTCTATGCTGAGGCCCTGAAGGCTGCCCCCGACTGCGATGCTGCCCACGAGAGGCTGATCGGATTAGGAAGAGCGCCATAGGAGAAAAACGAATGCTGGGAGTTTGTTTCAGGAGAGGGTGGCTGAGTGATAGGGACGCTGGGCGGCGGATGGCATAGCTCTTCAATATGCATCCAGTTGTGCTCCTTGCCTGTTGTGTGGTATACTTTATAAGGATAGTGAGGCAGGTATCCAAATAGAAAATAACTGGGGGGGCGTCGTGGGCAGGATTGAAGTGATGATCGTGGATGATCATCCGGTCTTTCGTCAGGGGCTACGGAACGTCTTGACCTCCCATGAGGATCTGCGCATCGTGGGTGAGGCAGCCGATGGCGGCGAGGCGATTGAGTTGGCACAGGAACTGCTTCCGGACGTGGTGCTGATGGACATCAATTTGCCGACCCTCAATGGCTTGCAGGCAACGCGCAAACTCAAGGCACTCTGTCCCCAGATCAACGTGATTATGCTTACCGCCTATGATGATGAGGAGCAGGTTTACCACGCTATCCGGGCTGGAGCGTCGGCCTACCATGCCAAAGACGTCAGCCCTGAGCGACTGGTTGATGTCATCCGATACGTGAGTCAGGGGCAATACGTCATCGGTGGCGCGGTACTGGATGAGGATGGCATTGGCGATTGGCTCCTGGAGGAATTTCGACGCTTCGGCGGTGGGAGGGACGAGGAAGTGGTTCAGTTTCTTTCACCGCTCTCCCCCCGCGAGATGGAGATTCTGGAGTGGGTCGTCCGTGGTATGAGTAACAAGGAAATTGCCTATCATTTGGGGATCAGCCACCAGACGGTCAAGAATCACATGACCGCTATCTTGAGTAAGCTAAGGGTGGCGGACCGGACACAGGCCGCGGTCTACGCTCTCCGACATGGTTGGGTGCCCTTACGTGAAAGCTAGAGATGACCCCGGCACTCCTCAGTCGGTGCCACGGGCGATGCATCGGGCACAGTTAGGAGTAGATAGATGGCTGTTACAACAGAAACCGGAGATAGATCGTTTGAACAGCTCCTGGAGGAGTACAGTAGAGATTACGATCAAGTCCAACGTGAACTCAAGGAGATTGATCTGCTGATCCAACAGACGACCGCCGAAGTAGAACGTCTGGCACAGCGCAACACGCAAGCTACCAACCGGCTGCGGCAGGTCGAAACGACACTGGATACCGTGCCTCGAGAGGATATCCGGGAGGCGTATATGACTGTCCTGGATACACGGCAAAGACTCTTTACCATGCGAGGCCAATTGGAGAAGCTGCAGAGCGACCAACGTAACTTGGCGCGTTGCCTCGATCTACTTCGCAGTATACTCGAGATCACTCGCTCGGCTGAATATGAGTCTCCCGCCTCGGAGGAGGGGGAACCTACACAGCCACTCGTTGTCCGCATCATTGAGGCCCAGGAACGGGAGCGGTATCGGCTTAGCCAGCAGATGCACGACGGGCCGGCCCAATCTTTGACCAATCTGATCCTCCAGGCCGAGATCTGCGAGCGGCTTTCTGATAGCGACCCTGAGCGAGCGCGGGCCGAACTGGTCAACCTGAAGAATGACGTGGCAGCGACTTTCCAAAAGGTCAAAGGATTCATCCTGAACCTGCGGCCGATGATGTTAGATGATTTAGGGTTGGTTCCTACCCTTCGACGTTATGTAGACAGTTTCTCCGACAATAGTGCGGTTCCCACCCACCTGACGATTACAGGCAAGGAGCGACGACTGGCAGCGCATAAGGAAGTGACTGTCTTCCGGCTCATTCAGGATCTGCTCAACAATGCAGTCGAGTACAGTCGTGCCAGCAGTGTTCAAATTAACCTGGATGTGGGAGATGACTTTGTCCGTGTATCCGTCGAGGATAACGGCAGCGGTTTTGAACTCACCGACATGCTCAGTTCGCCGGATGAGGACCGGCTGGGTCTGGCAACGATGCGTGAGCGAGTGGAGATGTTGGGCGGACAGATCCAATTCGATAGCAGCCTAGGACGGGGGACAAAGGTGAGTTTTGAATTGCCCGTCTCCTGAGGAGGGTACATAGAATTAGTACAAAGTTCCTATTGCCATGTCAGCGTGAATTCAGTATAATGAGGCTAGTTTGGGATTCGATTCCGCTAAATCTTTAATGAAGGGAGGTGAGTGAGGTGCTTTTTCTACCGCGTGAAGAAGGCCAGGGGTTGGTTGAGTATGCGTTGATTCTCGTTTTGGTAGCCATTGTAGTGATCGTGATCCTGGCAATCCTGGGCCCGAGCATCGGCAATATCTTCAGCAACATCGTGAACGCCATCTAGTTGAACGATCACTGGAGCAACGCAAATGGACCATACTGCCGAGCAGAGCCTCGCCCACGCGAGGCTCTGTTCGTATGGCCAGAGTGAACTGCACTCTTGGCAGTAGTATCATATAGCGAGCGTATCACGCTGGGGACAAGAACGAACGGGAAACAGGGCTGCCGAGCTCGTTATCCGCCTTTCTTTGATAGGCAAGCACACATATAATAGAACGCCGTTTTGTCGCTGGAACCAAGCCCCCATAGATGAGATTTTCGGCTAGCAGAGCCTGGATGGGGGTATATGGCAGCCCTGGCGGAACCACGCTGTTTTCCTCTTGCCCCTGACATATTACGCTCCCCGGGATTTCGTAGCAGAATGGAGCCCCAAAACGCTTAGAGAAGAGGACACGCTTAACGGCATGTCATCAGTAGGGTTGATGGATCAGTCCAACGCCGTAGAGAGCCTCTGAAGAGCTTTAGAGGGCCTCAGGACTGTTACGTTTTCCTTCCCCACATAACTTGCGGAGAATCGCTCATTTGAGGTATAATCATAATAGTGCGCGGTGCTTGGTTGTTGCTGTCCGGCACCGGCGAAGATGGGCGGGGCTGGCTAGGATTTACAGAAATGGCCTCGTGGGAGGCGCTTTGGCTGTAGGTTAAGGAGGGTGGTGATGAAAAAGCTAAGAGGACAGGGAATTGTCGAGTTTGCGCTGATCCTTCCGGTTCTATTGCTCACCATACTTGGTATTGTCGAGGCTGCATTGGTTATCCAAGGCTACCTGGCTGTGCAGCACGCTGCGCGAGAGGCCGCGCGCTTTGCTGTCTCTTATCAGCCGGTTCAGGGAGCCTGTTTGGATCAGGATGGAGACGGCGTGATTGAGGATGGCTACGAACCCTGGGACCCGGATGACCGGGCTCCGTATCCCTACTGCCCGCTTGACCATGCGGCGTACCCGCAAGAATCTGACCAGCACTACTATGACCGGCGTGTGGAGCTTATCAAACTGGTGGCCCGCAACGCCGCGGCTGGGCTGCGCGTCAACGATGACCGCTTAGGTGACACGGAGCAGAAGTTCAGTATGTACGAGGACGAGCCGCGCTTCTTCGGAGTCCACGTGTGGGGCTACCCTTCGTTTGAGACCGACTGCAACGATCCAGTCGTGGCGGAGACCGAATGCCTTGATCACCCTGGATTAGAGGGATTGCCGGTGCGGGTCGTAGTTGTCCACAACGTCGAAATCGTGGATCCGTTCTACCGGGTCGTGGCTGAGTACGTCCCGGTGCGGGGCGATGCACAGATGATCAACGAGGGCATCCAGGTCGGGTTCGGCGACGTACCACCGCCTTACTTTGAGACGAACCCCGATCTCGGAGAGCCGGATCCGTATGGCGATTATGACGATGATGGCGTTCCCAATGGAGTGGACAACTGCCCCGACGTGTATAATCCAGGCCAGGAGGATTCCGACGGCGACGGAATAGGGGATGCGTGCGACTATGGTGGTCCCGGCGAGACGACACCGACGCCTGGGTACCCCAGCTTCTACGTCGAACTGAGTCCGGAACAAGCAACCAACGCCATGCCCGGCGATCGTGCTCACGAGTTTTTAGCGACAGTGACCGATGATTGGGACCAGAGGGTGCAGGGAGCGCGGGTCAGTTTTGCCATAGGCGATACAGACGAGGGGGGGTTCAGTTACTCCGGTGGTGGCGCCAGATACGCCGAATCGTGGACCAACGGTCTGGGGCAGGCCTTTATTACGCTTTACGGGAACGAGCCCGGGACGGCGAACCTCCGTGCCTGGTTGGATTATGATGGCGATGATACGTGGGACCCCAACGAGCCTAGCGACACGGCGACCAAGGAGTGGACTGTCTCCGGGCCGTACATCACCGTCTCGAGCCACGACGTTATTGGCCTGGATTCCATCCTGATTAACGTTATGGATCACGACCCGATCAGCAATCCCCACCGCTTGATGTGGTGCGTCATCTCTGGCACCAATACCTCGACCGCCGTGCGGCAAACGCTCGACGTGGACGCTAACGGAGATGCGACTGACCTGGCCTTTACCGTACCGGATGGCAGCGAGGGGTTTTACAGGATAGAATCTCACTCCAACGGCGGTGGTTGTGGTGCGGACGATCTGGTCGCCTACTCGGCGGACATTCGCGCCAGGGTAGCTCTTCCCGATCTGCGCGTCGTTTCCATAGACATGCCGGATATGCTCTGTCCGAAGACCCAGTTCCCGATCACGGTTACCATCGAGAACGATTCCCCCGGCGGAACTGGTCAGACCTTCGATGTGGACTTCTACGTGGATCCTGCGAGTACGCCACCACGAAGCCCCCTGGGGCAGGTCAAGCGGTGGGTGGAAGGCCTCGGCCCCAACGAGACCACTGTGATGAACGTGGTGATGTGGGTGGAATCCGCCGGCACGCACGAAATCTGGGTCCGGGTGGACACCTCCGACTACGTCGAGGAGGAGAACGAGGATACCGACAACGACGAGTACGTCTCCTTCGTCACCGGGGGCTCCGGCCCCTCTGCTCCTCCTGGTATCACGCTGTGCGAGATTGACGGAGAGGCGGTGATCCCTGCTATCTGGCCTGACGCAAGCAACGAGGATGGCTACTGGCTGACCGGTGCGTCCTCTGATGATACCGGCTGGCGCAACCCGAGTTCCAACGTGGCCGACGGTGGCAACGGCTTTGAGAGCAACCCGGGTGGTGCCTATGCCGACGGCGGCGGTTATGCCGCCAACTACAATGGTCGCAATCAGGGTCATCGTTACTACGACTATAGTTTCGGTATCCCATCCGGTGCAACCATTCAGGGTATCAGGGTGCGCCTGGATGGGGCGGTTGACTCGACCGGCGGTTGGTGGGGTACTTGTAATAGCCGCTATGAGGTGCAACTATCCTGGGATGGCGGAAGCAGTTGGACCAGTGCCCAATCAACTTCAAGCCTGAGAACCTGGTGGAATACATTCTACGTGGGTGGTCAGAGTGATCTCTGGGGGCATACTTGGACTACGGATGAGCTTTCAAGTGCGAATTTCCGTGCTCGAATCACCTCCAGAGCTTCGTGTTGGGGGTGGGCGGACCCCGACAACAGAGACTTTTATCTCGACTGGGTGCCGGTACGGGTGTGGTACGCTGCGTCCGCCGAGACTTATACAAAGACGTGGCAGGTATCTTCGTACAGCGGTGTGCCCACAATGCTGGGCCTCGACGACGAAGGGCACAACTTCGACCACTGGTACGACTTCGATGACCCGCCTACTGACGATAAAGACCCGCCGGTCCTCAAGTACAGCGTGTACTTCGAGAATCCCGGCAATTACCAGGTGTGGGTGCGCGGACGGCCCTGTGCCGAATCTGGCCGCGGCTGCACGCAGGGTTACTCCAGCAACAACTCCACCTGGGTCTCGTTCGATGGCAAGCCCAATAACGACAACTACCGCATCACCACCTGGGGCCAGGGCGGTTTGGCCTGGCAGAGTGGGGCCACGCTGAACGTCGGCAGCGCCGGCGTCCACGAGATCCAGGTGCGCATGCGGGAGGATGGCTTCGAGTGGGCCAAACTGGTGCTGACCAGCGGCACTCCGCCTGGAGGAAGCGATGACCCGGCTGCCACCGAGTGTGGTGGATGTCCGGAGGGAACCGATCCCCCGCCCTGGGATGAGACGGGCAAACCGCCTGGTATGGTCGAGTGCCAGCAGTTGTTCCACGAGGGAGACTTTGAGGGCAGCTTCAGCGAGATATACACCTACTGGCACGCCGGTGAAGAGGATGATGCCTACCACATTGGGCCGGACGAGTACTACAATGGCACCCTCTCTATGCGGCTGCACGCCGCACTGGGTTCTCTTCCTTACTGTCCACCTTTTTCCCCGTGGCTATATCAGACGGTGCAGATTCCGAGCGAGGTCTACACACTGACGACCATGGTTGTGCGGGGACAGCGGTTCGTGGGAGAAGGGAAGTCGGGTTGTTGTACTGGTTCTACCGACGCCGCCGACGTATTGTCCCTGCACATGAGGGATGCCAGTGGCACCCAGTATCTGGGCGACCCTGTGGAGATCGTCAACGGAGGTGCGGCGGGGGCGTGGGCGCCTTTCGAGATAGACGTGTCGGACGCGATCAGTATTGCCGAGAACCCTGGCGTGGATGTGCAGGTCTTTTTCACCGCCACGCACGATAGTGACGCCGACTGTACGTATTTCTACCTGGACGCGCTGCAATGTGAGGTGTGCACCGAATGGCCTATTCCTGATGATGTGCCCGGTACGGCCTCCATCGGCGGAGACGCGCGGGTGCTGTCGGGTGGCACTCCCCAGAGCCTTCCGGGCGTGGACGTGTGGGCCTATGGTGAGGGTGAGGATGGATCCCATTATCAATATCATACCTACACCATTCACGATGGCAGCTACCATTTCTACAACATCGAGCCGGGCACCTATACCATCTACGCGGAAACCTGGGTTGGGGACGTGCTCCGTACTTCGACGACGATGGTGACGGTGGGAGTTAATGAGCGCAACTACAACGTGGGTCTGTTCCTGATGTAGTAAGACCCTAGGAGTCTCGGTAGCACTGGGGAGGTGGGGTATTGGCGAAATGGAGGATGAATTATTTGACGAAGTTGAGGGGGCGCAGGCAGGGCGCAATGGCCGTGCTGGCGGGCGGGCTGGCGGCGGCCCTGACGGCAATGTTGATGGCCGTGGCGCTGGCCGCACCCCGGATGGACTTCAACCATAGTTATCTCAACCTGTCGGATACGGAGACGAGCTCGGTCCGCCCGGACCTGGCAGTGAGCCCCGACGGCAACCGGGCGGCTGTGGTCTGGACAGAGGCGCCCACTGTCACCGACATGGCCGACGTTTATCTGCGCGTTTTCTCGTTCGGCAATTGGGGGGGCAAGGTCGTTGTCTTCTCCTACTCTGGAGAACCTGATGCCCCCTGTGCCTATAATGCGGCTGTGGCGGCCACAAATAGCCAGGCCCGCGTGGTTTACGTCTTGTTTGGCAAGTGTGGCGATATGGCCGCCGGGGCGGAGGTGCGCTATGCTACGTGCTCCCTACCCAGCGGGCCGTGCACCGATAGAGGAACAGTGGTTTCTGTTTCCGCGCCCCAAAGAATCCTCTGGGTGGACCTGGCATTGGACACAGGCGGGAATCCCCACGTGGTGTGGGCCCAGTACGCCAATGAGACCGCTCCTGGCAAGATCAAGTATCGAGCTTACGATGGCACCAGTTGGGGTGGCATAGAAGACGTTGGGGGAGGGGGAGAGGACGGCTACATGCCTGCCATTGCCTGGGCTAACGGCTATGCCCACGTGGTCTGGCGGGAAGGGCAAATGGGAGGGCCTTACGATCCTGCCTACGTCAAGTATAGGGGGAATTCGGGTTCAGGGTGGAGTGGGTCTGATTTCAGCCAGCCAGGGTTCGATTTAGGTAATCCTGACGTGGCGGCCTGGGGAAGCAGGGTATTCGTCGTGTGGGACCAGTGTTGCGAATACACAAACCCCTCTCCCACTTATTTGCCTTGTGAAAAGTACTACCTGGTGTACCGGCGCTCAAACGAAAATGGCACGAACTGGCCTTACAATCCACGCGAGGTGGGTACAGACTACACGGCTCTTAATGTGAAGTACTATTCTGTTGACGATACGATTGATTGGTGGGGGAAGCAGTATTTGTCATTCCTCCGCCCGTCCATTGCGCTGAACGACGAAGGCTGGCCCGCCGTCGCGTGGCACGCGGATGCCAGCCCAACCCCGGGGGATCGGGAGGTATACACTGTTCGCTATACTTATTCCACCGGGGTTAAGCCTAGTGACGGGGTGACCTGGACCAGCACGATCACTGTGGGCCAGTTCCGTATGCTGGGTTCTGCCGCGATCGGCGTGGCAGGGGGGGAAGGCGGAGGGCAGCAACTGCACGTCGCTGAGATGCAACCGTTCCTGGATAAGACGTGGGGAGACGTCTACCACGACTACTACGACTACTACACAGGTGGAGGGGGGCCGCGCTTCAAATACATCTATCTGCCGTTGGTGTTCAGGAACCATTAGCTGCGGCGAATTCACTCATGATCTGTAACTGCTTAGGCTCATGCTATACTATGTGTCCAGGCCACTTCACACGTCATTCCGAGGAGCGAGGCGACGCGCCCTTCGGGCGCTCGTAATGACGCCGGCTGAGTAGCAACCAATCTTGACAGAGTGCACGGGGGGCGATGACTAAGGGTTCTGGCAGGCGCTGGATGTTGTTGCTGGGGGTAGGCCTGATCCTGCTGGTGGTGGTGGGGTTGTTGTTCTACGGCCAGTTGGCCGGGCCAGCCGCCTTTTCATCGGTGACGGGGTTGGCCAGCTATGGAGTCACCGCTCGCCAGGCACTCGCTCCCGCGGCCGAGTTCGCGGCGCAGTGGCGGGAGGATGCGCAGTTGGCTGTTGCTTCCTGTCATCGGCGGGCGGTGGGGAGGCAGCCGGAGGCCGAAATTGAGTGGGCCTTTCAATTCTTCTCGCCCGCTACCCAGCGTCTGGCCCTTGTCACGGTGGCCGGTGGGAAGGCGCGTATGGTGCGGGAGGGTCTGAGCCCCTACGTGGTACCCACGTTTTCCACCGAGGAATGGCTGGTGGATAGCGACCAGGCGCTGCAGGTGTGGTGGGATAGGGGAGGGAGCACCGTGTTGGAGCAGCGTCCGGATACGGACCTGGCGATGGAGTTGCGTGTGTCGGACGAGGGGGGCGAGTATCCGGTCTGGATCGTGGCCGGGCTGGTTGAAGGCGCGGAGAACGCCTTCATCGTCAGGGTGAATGCCACCAATGGGGCATTGGTGGAGCCGTGATGAGGGATGATGGGGGAACTGTCGCAGAAGGTGATTTTCTATCGGCAGTGAGTGTGGGGAGGTGTTGGATGAACGAGTGGAGAGCCAAACGTGGTCAGGGGTTGGTGGAGTTCGCTATCATGCTCCCTATCCTCTTGCTCCTGCTGGTCGGCCTTGCGGAGTTGGGATTTGCGCTGCGGGACTATCTCGTCGTCGTCAACGCGGACCGTGAGGGCTGCCGTTTTGCAGCCCGGGGCCGCTTCAGCGATGAGCACGTCGTCGAGCGGGTGGTCAGCGCTGGCGGGGTTGTCCGCCGGGCCGGCCTCGACGTGCCGTTCCTGCGCACGCACGGTACGGAACCAAACATGGGCGTGATCATCACTCACATCGTGATGAGCCCTACCGGTGAGATCATCTCGTACACCACGGCATATTCCGGCGTGGTGTCGAGTGGGGGGACGAGTGTGCGCCCCGTCAATCCCTACTCGGACACGCTGGTTTCGCGCGCTGAGATTCGCGATGCCCAGGGTGCTACCACGCAGGACATCGCTACACTGCGCGCGGCGGGGGGGTTTATGCAAATGGAAAGGCACCGCATCGTTGTGGTGGAGGTCTTCTTCGTTCACCACCCGCTGTGGGGGAGTATGCTCAACCACCTGAGCTTCGGAGCTGTGCCTGGTGATCCTTGGAATATGTACGCTATGACGGAGATGCGGGTGGTCACGGATCGGGAAGGGGGGACGCGCAGCTCTTTGAATATGCGGTGACGTGTGGTGAAGCATGCAAGAGTATTACGCAAAAGCGACACATTGGCTCCCAAAAGCTCCGAGCCCTCATCGCCGGGGGCGGGTTTGCAGGACGAATCTCGCCTGTGATGCCCCCGAGACGGGGGCTGTGAGCAGGGAAGTGTGACTTTTGCCCCAATACGTAGGGTGGACGATCCCACGGGGTCTGTGGTGTTCTGGGTATGAGGCGGGGTGAGACTGGAGGTGAGTGATGAGGAAAACAATTGCGCGGTGGTGGCAGAGACTGCGGGCTGGCGGGATGGTGCTGCACGAGCGCCAGCAGGGACAGACCTTGATTCTTATCGTTTTTGCCTTCATCGGTATCCTGGCTTTCATCGGCCTGGGTGTTGACCTGGCGAACGTTTACACCGAGCGCGTGAAAGTGGCGCGGGCCGCCGACGCGGCCGCTCTGGCGGCGGCTGCGGAACTGCCCCTGGAGGATGCAGCGAAGGAGTGCGCCCTGGCCTACTTGCAGGAGAACGGGTATGATCATACCATCACGGGCACGGTGCGGTTGCTGGTTGATGGTGTGCAGGTCTCTGGTCCGCCGGAGGCGGACGCCATGACCACGATTTGGATTGATACCGCCTATGCGCGGAAGCCGCCGAGCTACCTTGAAGATACACCGGATCGCATCAAGGTGCGGGTCAAGCGGGAGGTTTTTATGATGTTTATGCAGTTCGTCGGCTTCACGCACTTCCCGGTTGAGGCCACCGCCGAGGCGGAGAACATCACCAGCATTGATACCGTCATCGTCTACGATAAGTCCGGCTCGATGGAGTTTGACACACTGTGCTACGGCTGCTGGGAACCGGTTGCGGGTCAGATGTACCCTGGCGGCGACATCTATCCGCTGCACTGGTCTGAGATCACTACTATGACCGCGGACCACTGCGCAGGCTGGAATACTGAGACCCAAACCTACGACTGTGGCAATTACACCAGCTACGACTCCACCTACGACCACAATAACTGCAACTATCGCCATCACACGCAAACCAGCAGATACTGGATCGTCATCGAAGCCGAGGAGTACTCGCGGCTCAGCGTGGATTACCACAGATACGCCTACACGCCCGGCAAGACCTACTGGGTCGTGCAACACAACGGGCATGGTGCCTTATATGGCCGCCCCGGAGCTGTCCACGGCGCTTATCTCACGCACCATCCCTACTACGTCTTCGACGAGGGGGACAGGGAGGTTGACCTGGGTGTGTCCTGCGTCCAGAGCGCTGTAGAGGATGGGGTCTGCAAGTACGGGGTGCCAGGTGGGCCCTTCAAAGCCCCACGGGCTGATTACGACTTCTACGCACCCGGATCGGGTACCCATACCTACTATTTCTGGATTCGGGGCCAGGGTGGCCAGACGACCGATGACGATCACATTTTCTGGGGTGTGGATAAGCCGGATCCACCTGGGTCGGTGGGCGTAGCGGACTGGTTTTCCAGGGATACCGGCATCAACTACGATGGCGCCGATTCGGGCGAGTGGGAGTGGCGCAAACTTGGGCAGGCTTCGCTCTCGCAGGGCACCCATACGCTGAACCTGTGGGCCGGTGGGGCCGGTTTCGACGTGGACCGCATCGTCATCTCGACGTACGACAGTGGTAGTACCCCGCCATGGGACATACAAGACATACCCCCGAATAACGGGCGCACTGACTGGGCCTGTGCTCCGTGCGACCCGCGCTTCGCCGGGCGGCCGGGTGGGCAGACCCCGCCTGCAGGCCCCTATCGCCCTGACTGCGCCATAGACCTGCGGAGCGATGACATCTACGACGACGAGCAGCCCATCCGGGCCGCGTTGGAGGCGGCCAAGAACTTCGTCGCCCGGCTGAATCCCCGCTTCGACCAGATCGGCTACGTGCGGTATTCCGGCAGCGTGGAGATCGCGAATGAACTGGAATGTTTGCGGCACCGGGGCCCGGAGGATGTTGAAGGCAACCCTGCCTGTAACCCGGATTGGAGCGATCCCGGTGGGGAGCCTCCCCGTGACCCTGACTGTGGCTGTTTCGCGGGGGTGATCACCGATACGGTGCTCTACGAACTGGACGTCACTCGCGCCGGCGGCAGCACGAACATCGCTGGCGGGATCGAGCAAGGCATTGATGTGCTGAGCACGGGTGGAAGCCACTACGGGCGTCCGGGGGCGGCCCACGTCATGGTACTGATGACCGACGGGGAGGCTAATGTGCGACCCAACAACTATTGTGACGACGAGGACCTGTGGCCTGAAGGGGGAGGGGCCAAGGACTGTGTGGTGTACTACGCCCAGGAAGCCCGCGATAACGCCATCGTCATCTACACCATCAGCCTGGGCTGGTCGGCAGACCGGGAGCTGATGGGCTACGTGGCCGATCTCACCGGCGGGGAACACTTCTTTGCCCCCTCGCCCGACAAGCTGGATCCGATCTTCGACGACCTGTTTGAACGCATCTTCCTGCGGCTGGTCCACTAGGCGGGCCCAGATCGCGGGCGTGGTTTCCCGTGTGAGGGGTGCGGCCTTGGCGTTGATGTGGCGCAAAAGCTAGTTTGAGGGAGAGCAGAGTCTCGGGCCGGCAGAAAGCCCGGGACTCTGTTTGGGTTGCTCAAGAGAGCACGTGGGGCGAACGGCGTCTTTACACGCTCGAAAAGCGGGCTATTGCTTCGCGTCGCAATGCTTGACATTCTGGCGATAAACCGGTATTATTAAGTCAGCGGCTAGCAGTCAGCCACAATGCGACCAACAGCTAATGGCTGGGAAAGGGAGACAACATGCGTGGCGGTCGAATGTTGATCATCATAGGGTTTGTCGTGCTGTTAGGGGCGGTGGTGGTGGGCGTCATTATGTGGTGGAACAGGAGGACGCCGACACCTTCTGCCCCGGAAGAAGTTGGCACGGTCGTGCCCTACGTAACACCGGAACAAATGGCGGGAATTGTCGTGGCAGCCCAGAATCTTCCACGAGGTACCCGTATCACGAGTGATACGGTACAGATAGAGCCCTGGCCGACAGAGTCGGTTCCCGAGGGGGCGCTGAACGATGCTGGGGAAGCGCTTGGTCGCATCGCTCGCGTGGACATTGTGCGCAATATGCCGATTTTGGAGGGTATGCTCACCGAGGTGCCCGGCGACCTAGGCGCTATGGGGTCAGACGCGGCGCTGCAGATCCCCCCTGGGAAGGTGGCCTATGCGTTGCCGGTGGCGCGTTGGTCCAGCGTGGCCTGGGCCATTCAGCCTGGTGACCACGTGGATGTGCTCATCTCGCTGTTGCTCGTGGACCTCGACGAGGAGTTCCAATCTATCCTGCCCAGCAATGCTTCTTGCATGGAACCTCCAGAGGGGGAGGGTTGCCAGAGTGGAGTATTGGGACGGATGGAGGTGCTGGCCAACGGCTGGGTGGTCGGCGTAGGGCCAAGCGAGGCCCAGCGACCGCGCATGGTGACCCAATTGACGGTTCAAGACGCGGAGGTGCTCCGCGTGGGTGACTGGCCCATGGAGGGAGAGGAAGCTCCACCACCTGCCGAGGTGGAGGAGCCGGTGGAAGGGGAGGCCCCGCCGCCTGAACCTCAGCGTGCTGCGATCGAGCCGCTGACGCTGATCGTCACGCCGCAGGACGCGATGGTGCTCAAGTATGCCGAAGAAACCGGTGCCAGTATGGATCTGGTGCTACGCTCGGCTGGTGACCGCGATAAAGGCCTGGTCACCACCGAGTCAGTCACGCTGCAGTATATCTTCGATCGCTTTAGCATCGAACTGCCGCCCAAGTTGCCCTACGGCGTCGAGCCTCGGCTTCAAGAGCTGCGACGAGGTCCGGCGGGTGAAGCGGGAAGTGGGGGTGGATCTGAGGGATACTAGCGTCAATATTCTGGAGGGTCGCCAGGGGGGCAGGAGATTTTCTTCTCTTTTTTCATATGGGGCAGAGGGATTGAACGGGTGGAATGAACAAGGTGGAACGGCCAAAAGAGCGGATCCGGGTACTGCTTGTTGACGATATCGCGGAAACGAGGGAGAACTTGCGCAAGCTGCTCTCCTTCGATACTGGCATAGAGATCGTCGGTGCAGCGGCCTCGGGTCAAGAGGGTATCGAACTCGCCAAGCAATTCCAGCCACATATCGTCCTGATGGATATAAATATGCCTGGTATGGATGGCATCACTGCTACGGAGATGCTCCTGCGGGAGGTGCCGACAGCCCAGGTGGTTATGCTCTCCGTCCAGGGCGAGACCGACTACGTGCGCCAGGCGATGTTGGCTGGTGCGAGAGATTTTCTCACCAAGCCGCCCAGTGGCGATGAATTGATGAGCACCATCCGTCGGGTCTATGAGAAGGGTAAGGCCCGGATGGAGATGATGGCGCCTGTGTCGCCGACCATTCCTACAGCAGTTTCGGCCGGGGCAGGAGAGGGGCGGCGCGAAGGGAGAGTAATCGCCGTCTTCGGTCCCAAGGGTGGTGTGGGGTGTACAACCATAGCGGTCAATCTGGCGATCGCGTTGCAGCAGATAGTTGGCAGCAGCCAGAAGGTCGCACTGGTGGATACCAGTCTCCAGTTCGGGGATGTCGGGGTGATGCTCAACCTGCAGGCCAGCAGGAGCATCGCAGACCTAGCGCCTCAGATCGAGGATCTGGACAGTGATATGTTGGGCAGCGTGCTGTCCTCTCATAGTTCAGGGATCAAGGCATTGCTGGCCCCGCCGCACCCAGAAGCAGCAGAAGGTCTGCTGATTGGTACGTCATCGAATGAGGGATCAGGAGGTGGCTCGAAGCTTGGAAAGATCCTGGGGCTGATGCGAAAAGAGTTCGATATTATCGTCGTGGATACGTGGACTTGGGTGGATGAAACGACCCTGACTGTTTTTGATGTCGCTTCGCTGATTGTGCTCGTCGTGATGCCTAGCATTCCGTCCATCAAGAATGCTCGTCTCTTTCTTGAAATAGCGTCCAAGCTTGACTACTCGGCGGATGGTATCGCCTTGGTCGTCAATGGTGTCAGCCGGCGCATGCGTATACGGATAGACCAGATTGAACATGCATTGATACCTGTCGCAACTCAGGTTCCCCTAGACGAGCAGGCCGTAGTAGCGGCGGCCAACCAAGGTGTGCCGTTGATCGTGCGCGACCGAAACCGACCTATCTCCCAGAGCATTCTGCATCTTGCCGAATATGTTCGGGATAAGCTGTCAGAAGTTGGGGAGGAAGGAGCCCGGGAAGAAACATCACCGGTGGTGATGGGAATAGGGGGTACGGGTCTGTTGCGCTTAAGACAAGTCTTTGAACAAGGATGAGACAGTCTGCCGCGCATTTGGTGATGTAGGGCGTGTATGGAGCGTGGCTCTGTTAGAGAGGTGGAGAAATGTCATTGTTGAGGCGGATTGAGCAGGGACAACAAACGGTCACACAACAGCCTTCACAGAGGAGCGAGTTGCGAGTGCGGCGACGACCAGCCTCTCCTGCTCGTGATGCCTACATGGACCTTAAGACGCGCATCCAGAACAAATTGATCGCCGAGCTGGATCCAACGATGGATGTCACCAAGACGGATGAGGTGCGTCGCACGATCGAGGAGATGTACAACAACATCCTGGCTGAGGAGAAGATTCCTCTCAGCCGGTCAGAGCGCCAGCGGCTGTTTGAGTTAATCGTCGCGGAGATACTGGGCCTGGGGCCACTGGAGCCATTCTTGGCTGACCCCACTATCACCGAGGTCATGGTGAACGGCGCTAAGAATATCTACATCGAGCGCGATGGGAAAGTACAGCGCACAAATGCTGTCTTCGAATCCGACGAGCACCTGATGCGCATCATCGAACGCATCGTCGCGCCCTTGGGGCGGCGCATTGACGAGAGTTCGCCCTACGTGGATGCGCGCTTGCCGGACGGCTCCCGTGTGAACGCTGTGATTCCACCAATTTCCCTGATCGGGCCGGTGCTGACAATCCGCAAGTTCTTCAAGATTCCGCTCACGGTCGAACGATTGATCGAGTTGGGGACCGTGACCCCGGAGGCGATGGAGCTTTTGAAGGCTGCCGTGGTAGCGAAACTGAACATAACAATCTCAGGAGGCACCGGCTCCGGCAAGACAACCTTTTTGAATATTCTTTCCGGCTATATCCCCAATGATGAACGTATTCTCACCATTGAGAACGCCGCCGAGCTGCAACTGCGCCAGGAACACGTCGTGACGCTGGAGTCGCGCCCGCCCAATATCGAAGGCCGGGGCGAGATCACTATTCGAGACCTGGTGATCAACAGTTTGCGCATGCGCCCGGATCGGATCATCGTGGGTGAGTGCCGGGGTGCTGAGGCTTTTGACATGCTGCAGGCGATGAACACAGGTCACGAGGGCAGCTTGACTACAATCCATGCCAACAATCCCCGCGAGGCGCTGGCTCGCCTGGAGAATATGATTCTGATGGCGGGTATGGAACTGCCCCACAGAGCTATCCGCGAGCAGATCGCCGCCGCACTGGACGCGATTATCCAACTGGAGCGTATGCGGGATGGGAGCCGCAAGGTCGTCGCTATCACCGAGGTGCAGGGTATGGAGGGGGACGTGATCACGATGTCTGAAGTATTCAAGTTTGAGCAGGCCGGTTACGAGGACGGTCGGATTATTGGCGCGTTGCGTCCCACAGGATTGCGTCCCAGGTTTATGGAGAAGATCGAGGCGTCTGGCATCCACTTGCCACCCGGCATTTTTGGCTTGGGGCAACAGATGCGGTACTAGGTTCATCCGAAGCCTCCGATCCCCAGGGCATTAGAGTAAGAGTCGCACGTCAGGTGAAGTGGGGGAGGGAAAGCGATGACGGGGTTGATCATAGCGCTTATAGTGGTTGGTCTGGGCATAGTGGTGGGTGGGCTCGTCATTTCTCGCCGGTCCAGCCGTCTCATCGAGGAGCGGTTGGGCATCGCTGAGGAGGTGGTGGCGGCTGAGGCACCAGGGCTCCGCAAGTCCCCTGTGGGAGATGTGCTGAATCGCGCATTGGCCCGCCGAGGGTTGGGCGCCAACCTGGCGACACAACTGGCGCGGGCAGACCTGAAAATCACTGTAGGGGAATTCATGGCGGCGACCGTCATCCTTGTCTTGGTGGGCGCAGGATTAGTCTACTTTCTGACTGGAGACTTGGTGGCCGCTGCTGGGGCCTGTCTGCTTGGCTTTTTCGCCCCCCGCCTGTACATCGGAGTGGTGCGTGGGCGACGGTTGAAGGCGTTCAACGATCAACTTGGCGATTCCATCAACCTGCTCGTCAATTCTCTCCGTGCCGGCTATAGCATCTTACAGGCTATGGAGGCGGTGGCACAAGAGATGGGCCCGCCGGTCTCTACCGAGTTTGGCAGGGTGGTTCAAGAGGTGCAACTCGGCATGACGCTGGAGCAAGCGCTGAGCCACATGTTGCGCCGTATCACCAGCGACGATCTGGATATGATGGTCACGGCCATCAATGTACAGCGCGAAGTGGGTGGTAACCTGGCCGAGGTGCTGGATGCGATCAGTCATACAATCCGGGAACGCATTCGGATTAAGGGCGAGATCCGCGCCCTTTCAGCCCAGAGCCGCTGGTCGGGTTATATCGTCAGCCTTGTTCCGGTCGTTCTGGCAATAGCTATGTATTTCATCAACCGCGAGTTCATGACGCTGTTGTTCACCGAGCGTTGTGGATGGATCATGATCGGCGTAGCAATATTGGGGATTATATTGGGTTACGTAGTCATCAATAGGATCGTGCAGATTGACGTGTAGTGAGGTGTGGGCAGATGATATATATCCTGGTTTTGTTTGTGCTGGCCGGCTTGGTTCTGCTCGTCGTTGGCCTGGTTGGGTCACGGAAACCCATCACTATTGAGGACCGCCTCGCAGAGTACGGTACGCTAGAGCAACCACTTACCTTGGAGGAGATCGAACTGTCTCAGCCGTTCTTCGAGCGAGTTCTATTGCCCTTGGTGAGGGGGCTGGCGCAGTTCGTGATGCGCTTCACGCCACGGCGGAGTATGGAGGCAACTCAGCACTCACTTGACTTGGCGGGCAATCCCTACGGCTGGGGGCCCACCGAGTTTATGGGAATTCGCCTGCTAGCCACACTCCTGTTGGGAGGGCTTGGTTTTGTCTTGTTCATAACGGCGGGTTACCTGCCCTTAATGCGGCGTATTATGATGGCTGGAGGCGCGGTCGGGCTGGGTTATTACCTGCCGGTACTGTGGCTGAAGTCGAAGACCAGCAGGCGAAAACAGTCCATCCTCAAATCCTTGCCCGATGCATTGGACTTGCTGACGATTTGTGTGGAAGCAGGGCTGGGCTTTGATTCTGCTTTGAGCAGAGTAATTGACAAGTGGGACAATGATCTGAGTCAGGCGTTTGCGCGGGTGCTCCAAGAGATCCAGTTGGGTAAACTACGCCGCGAGGCGCTGCGTGACATGGCGGACCGTATGGATGTCCCAGACGTGTCAACTTTTGTGGCGGCCATCGTTCAGGCAGAGCAGTTGGGTGTCAGTATCGCTAGGGTGTTGCGCATTCAGTCGGATCAGATGCGTATGCGGCGGCGTCAGCGGGCTGAAGAATTGGCCCGCTCAGCAGGTATCAAGATGATGCCTGCGATTGCTTTTCTGATCTTTCCGGCTATTTTCATCGTCTTACTGGGGCCTGCTGCCCTCCAACTGATGACACGGGCAAATCCCTTCACGGGTGGCATCGGTGGTGGTTTTCCTTAAAAGCGGGGATGGACGTTGTCCCCGAAGTAATCGTGCGCTCGTCGGTTTTGCTGGCAGGTCGTGATTTCTGGAGATGGTTTCTTGATCTCCTTTACCCCCCGCGTTGTGTTGGTTGTCGTCGGGTGGGCACGTGGCTGTGTACTGAGTGCCTGGATCAGATTCCTCGCGTTGAACCCCCTTTTTGCGCCCGCTGTGGGGACATGGTGGTAGCCGATGGTCTCTGTGCGCGTTGCCGGACTGCCCCTTTGCAGATTGAACGCATACGCTCCGTCGTCTATTTTGAAGGTGTGCTCCGTGAAGCGATGCATCGGCTCAAATACCGTGGTCGTACTGTGCTGGCCGAGCCCCTGGGTGGGTTGATGGCGGCGTATTGGACACAACACCCAATGTCGGCTGACCTCGTTGTGCCTGTGCCGCTGCACCCTGCTCGCCTGCGCGAACGGGGGTATAATCAGGCGGCGCTGTTGGCCCGTGAGATGGCGCGTCGGACGGGGCTGGTGGTGGAAGAGCAGGCGCTGATACGGCAACGTGCGACGGCCCCGCAGGTTGAACTCAATGCCAGGCAGCGAAAGGAGAACGTGCGCGACGCCTTCCGTTGCTCAGGCAACTCATTGGCCGGCAAGCGCGTATTGCTGATTGACGACGTTTGTACCACAGGCGCCACACTGGAAGCCTGCGCCGTAGCCCTGTACGCAGGAGGGGCGCGTGATGTGCAGGCTCTGACGTTGGCCCGTGCACGTTAGCAGAAGCCTGGTTGGTCGTTTCGCCGTCAGGAGTCTGCTGACATCAACAACTTGTTGTCAAGGGAGGAAATCCTATGGGAGTGTCTATCTTTGCCCGAAACATGGAACTGACTCCACGACTGAGGGAGCGCGTGGAGCAGAAGGTTGGAAAACTGGATCGCTACCTGCCCTCAATTGACGAAACGCGGGTGGATTTGAAGGTAGAGAACACACGCAGCAATGCCCATCGCCAGGTAGCACAGTTGACAGTGCGGGTGCGAGGTACGATTCTGCGGGCAGAAGAGCGTACCAATGATATGTTCGCTTCGATTGACGCAGTTGTGGACAAAATGTACCGCCAGATCGCGCGTTACAAGGGCAAGCGTCAGGATAGATGGCACACGGTCATTGAGGGACTACCTGTAGAGGAGTCTGTGGAGCGGCCTGTGGGTGAGATTGTCCGCGTCAAGCGCTTTGAAGTGTTGCCTATGTCGCGGGAGGAGGCGATTGAGCAAATGGAGCTGCTGGGTCATCACTTCTACGTCTTTCTGGACGCGGATGAGGATGCCATAAACGTATTGTACAAGCGGGATGATGGCAATTATGGTCTGTTGCAGCCGGAATTCGGCTGAGTGGGGGGAAATATTCGGAGTACTTGCTCAAAACCAGGTTCCAAAATGTAGGAGGCGTCCCCAGACGCCGAGGTTGGGTTCTGAGGGACTCTCCTTACAGAAAACCGCTGGTTTTTTCGATATGCCTGTGCGGAGGGGTTCGGTGTCAACCGGGCCCCTTTATGATGAATAGGAGGAGCCCGGTTGACGGAGAAGGTGACGCTACTCCTCTTGGTCGGGGGGTGGGGGCAGAGCGAGGTGGAACAGGCCCTGGATGGGGCTCACCGAGCGGCGGCGCGCGATTTGTTGGAGATGTTGCTGCGCACGGGTATGATTGGCCGGGCCGTGGTCGTTACTGGCGATCCTGTGTGGGGCGATACGCTCGCCGATTTGCCCGTTGAGGTGGATCTCGATCCGCCGGGGGAGCCCTTTCACTTCGGGCGGCGACTGGCCAGGTTGATCGAGCGATATGATGCACAGCATGTGCTCTACAGCGGAGGCGCTTCGGCTCCTCTGCTGGGCGTTGAGCAGTGGGGCGAGGTGCTGGCCCACTTGGGGGGGGCAGAGCGGCTGGTGGTCACCAATAACTTGCACTCCTGCGATTGGGTGGGGTTTGCTCCTGCGGTCGAGATGGCTCCACTGATCGCGCAGCAAGCGAGTGACAACGCGGTAGCCTGGGCGCTGGCCCACGAGAGGGGGCTGCCAGTCGAATCGTTGCCCCCGTCGGCTGCAACGCGCTTCGATCTCGATACGCCGGTGGACCTACTGATCATGCAGCGCCATCCAGATGTTAGACCGTGTCTGCGCCGTTTCCTCGACGGGTTGGGCTGGGAAGCACCACAGTTGGACGGAGTGCTGGCCGCGATGTCCCATGAAGGTGGAAGCCTGGCAGTCGTGGGTCGGGCGTCGTCGTTGGCTTGGGAGGCCTTGGAGCAGGCGACCCGTTGTTGGGTGCGGGTCTTCGTCGAAGAGCGAGGGATGAGAGCCAGCGGCCGGCAGGAGCGGGGGGAGGTGCGCTCGCTGCTGGCTGACTATCTAGGTTTGGTGGGTGTCGAGGGCTTCTTTGATGAGCTGGCGGAACTGGTTGACGGGGTGCTGTTCGATGCTCGCGTGATTCTGGCGGCGCGGGGACTGTGGCCCTCAACGCCCGATCGTTTCAACTCCGATCTGCACCGGTGGGATAGGGTGAGGGAGCCTTTCTTGCGCCGTTTCACCCGGGTAGCGGCTGAGGCACGGGTGCCGGTGGTGCTGGGTGGACACTCGGTGGTGGCTGGAGGGCTGATGGCATTGGTCGAATCGTTCGAGGCTGGTCGGCAGGAGGTGTGATGCCGACAGTGCTTTTCATTTGCACGGGGAATCTCTGCCGTTCCCCGATGGCAGCGGCTTTGTTGCAGGCACGGCTGGCCCGCGACGATGCAGGGCGGGATTGGCAGGTGGGGTCGGCTGGTACTTGGACGACCGATGGACGGCCGGCGAGCGCACATGCCATCGCAGAAATGGCTCAGCGTGGGATTGACCTGCGTGCCCATCGCTCGCGCAACGTCACTCGTAACATGATGGCCGAGGCCGATCTGGTCTTGGCGATGGCACGCTACCACGTCGAGGCGCTAGGAGCAGCTTTCCCCGAGTACGTTCACAAGGTATATCTGCTCAGCCAGATGGTGGGGCAGATGTACGACGTCTACGACCCGTACGGGGGTACAAGGCAGGAGTATGCGTACATTGCCAGGGAGTTGGAGCAGTTGATTGAGGACGGCTACGAGTGCATCGTGTCGTTGATCGAAGGGGCGTCTGAGGGCTGAAAGTCGCCCAGATACTTCACCCAGTGCAGTTCTTCCTTTACCGCATTGTAGAGCCGACGGTCGGCAGTCCAGAACTCGCAGTCGAACATCTCGGCCAGGGCCAGGTAGTGGGCGTCATACGCTGTGGGGCAGTTGAAGCGGGTGGCCGGTTCCCAGGCCTGGCGATGCAATCCATCCGGGTATATCAACTTGACATCGGTCTCCAAAGCCTCCCTCAGAACTGCGTCTCCTTCCTGCGGTTTGATGAGTTCCCGATTGACAATCTCGCCCCACCGTCTCTTGGCCTCGGTTATGCTGATGGTTGTAGTGTCCATCCTTAATACCTCTCATTGGGCTTATTGGTCATTTTGACCATTAAAACTATTTTAGCATGTCCTGTTGGGCCTGGCAAGGCCAGTCTGCGATCATCCGCCACATCTCTTCCACCAGGCTCTCCGGCGGCGCCACGCGCCGCCTGTCCTGAGCATTGTCGAAGGGCTCCTCTGCCCAGCGTGCCTTCAGTTCGACTCCGCCCGCCTTCAGGCTGCGCCTGCTTACTGTCACCCGCGCCGGGCAGCCGATCAGGTCCGCATCGGTGAACTTGACCCCGGCGCTTTCCCTCCGGTCATCGTACAACACCTCAAAGCCAGCTTTCTGTAGTTGGCCGTAAACCTCCTCAGCCTGGGTTCGCACCGCTTCGTCGGTGCCCACCGTCAGCAGGTGGACGTCGAACGGAGCGAGAGCGGGCGGCCAGACGATGCCGTGTTCGTCGTGGTGGGTCTCGATGACCGCCGCCATTAGCCGTCCCACGCCGATGCCGTAGGAGCCCATCACGATGGGGCGCTCGTGCCCCTCTGTATCCAAGTAGGTCGCGCCCACTGCCTCCGAGTAGCGTGTGCCCAGTTTGAAGCAATGGCCCAGTTCGATGGTCGTTTCCATCACCAGCGCTCCATCACAGTGGGGACAGAGGTGGTCAGCCTGTGCTTGCGCGATGTCGGCCAGGAGGGTGGCGGCGAAGTCGCGGGGGTAGTTGACGCCGGTGAGGTGATACCCAGGCCGGTTCGCCCCGGCGATGAAGTTGTTTCCCACCCCAATGGAAGGGTCGGCCACGACCAGCACGCCTGGCCCATTGCGGGTCTCCCGCACCTGCAATCCCACCGGCGAGGCGTAGCCTGGCTCGGCTCCGGCAGCGCGAATCTCCTCGTCGGTCGCGGGCCGCAATTCCCCGCTGCCCAGCAGATTTCCTAGCTTCGTCTCATTCACTTCCAGGTCTCCCCGGATGACGACGAATACCAGTTCCTGAGTCTCTCGCAGGTTCCCAACCTGCGGGAGGCTGAGTGTGTAGAAGACGGCTTTGAGCGTCTGGCTGGTCGGCACACCCACGAACGCTGCCACGTCCGCAATCGTCTCGCAGTCAGGCGTGGCCAGTTTGGCGACCGGCTGCAGGGGCGCGGCCTCCGCTTCAGGCAGCGCGAACTCGGCCCGTTCGGTGTTGGCAGCGTAGCCACAGGTCGGGCAGCGGATGATAGTGTCCTCTCCGTCGGGATGGAGCAGCATAAACTCGTGCGAGTCGGCGCCACCCATCATGCCTGGGTCGGCCTCGACGGCGATGGGATTGAGATCGCAGCGGGCGAAGATGCGCTGGTAGGCCGCGAGTATGCGGGGGTAGAAGGCGTCCAGGCCGTCATCATCGGTGTCGAGGCTGTAGGCGTCCTTCATACGGAATTCGCGTACGCGCAAGAGTCCCCCGCGCGGGCGGGGCTCGTCCCGCACTTTGGTCTGGATATGGTAGATGGCTCGTGGTAGGTCGCGATAGGATAGTACCTCTCGCCGTGCCAGTTCTGCGACTACCTCCTCGTGGGTCATCGCCAGGGCGTAGTCACGGCCGTTCCTGTCTCGAACTCGCACCAACGCTGGCCCCACGCTATCCCATCGCCCCGTCGCTTTCCAGAGATCAGCCGGGTGCATGACGGGCATCAGCATCTCCTGCGCGCCGATCCCGTCCATCTCCTCGCGGAGGATAGCCTCGATTTTGCGCGCCACCCGCCAGCCCAGTGGCAGGTAGCTGTATAGGCCGGCGCCCAGGAAGCGTACCAGTCCAGTGCGTAGCGCCAGCTGGTGACTGGTCAATTCGGCATCGGACGGGTTCTCCCGTAGCGTGTGTCCAAAGAGCTGTGACATTCTCATCGCTTGACCTCCTCGAGGTAGGAGCGCAAAAAACAGAGCCAGCCTCCCGGGGTCGGAAGGCTGGCAAATCAGGCAAAAGGGCTGGCGATGCCTAGGCAGCGCTAACCGAACCCTCGAAACGGGTACGGCTGCGGGCTGCTAGGGGCGGGAAGTATGTAACCCATCATCGCATCGTCCTCAACCGAATAATATTTTAGCACAGGACGAGGTATCTGTCAATGGACTTACATCTGGCGGGATTTCTGCGCCCCCGCGCTTCAAGTGATGAGATGCCAACCTCACTTCAAGATAGCTCCCTCACTGGCCGAGGAGACCATCGCCGCGTAGCGGCTCAGGTAACCCTTGGTCACTTTTGGTGCTGGTGGCTTCCAACCCTGCCGTCGCCGGGCCATCTCCTCCTCGGAGACGTGGAGCGTCAGCCGTTTATTAGGGATGTCCAACTCGATCTCGTCTCCCTCTTGCACCAGCCCAATTGGTCCACCGGCGGTCGCTTCCGGGGAGATGTGGCAGACGGCAGCCCCACGCGTCGCGCCGGAGAAACGACCATCAGTCAGGAGAGCCACCTTGTCGTCCAACTCCATTCCAGCCAGGGCGGAGGTGGGCATCAGCATCTCTCGCATGCCTGGCCCGCCCCGAGGCCCCTCGTAGCGGATGACGACCACGTCACTCGCCTGGATGCGCCCGCCCAGGATGGCATCAAGTGCCGACTCCTCGTTCTCGAAGACGCGAGCCGAGCCACAGTGCTGCATCATCTCCAACCGGACGGCCCCCGCCTTGACCACCGCCCCGTCGGGGGCCAGGTTGCCCCACAGGATGGCGATTCCGCCGTCGGGCCGGTGGGGGTCGTCTGCCGGGCGGATGACGTCGGAAAGGCGGCGTGCCTTCTTCAGGTTCTCGGCCACCGTCCTCCCGGTCACCGTCCGCGCCTCGCCCTGCAGCAGGCCGTGGCGCAGCAGTTCCGCCATCACTGCTGGCATCCCTCCCGCCTCGTCCAGGTCCTGCATGTGATGGGGGCCGGAGGGGCTAAGTTTGACTAGGTAAGGGGTCCGGCTGCTCACCGCGTTGAACTTCTCCAGGGGGAGAGAGACGCCTGCCTCGTGGGCGATGGCCGGCAGGTGTAGCACGGTGTTGGTCGAGCCGCCGATTGCCATATCCACGGCGATACCGTTCTCAAAAGCGGCCTCGGTCATAATGTCGCGGGGTAGAATATCCTCGCGGACCAAGTGCATAATCTGCCTCCCTGCCTGCTTGGCCAGCCGGAGGCGAGCCCCTGTGACCGCCGGGATGGTCCCGTTGCCTGGCAGCCCCATGCCCAGTGCCTCGGTCAGGCAGTTCATCGAGTTGGCAGTAAAGAGACCGGCGCAGGAGCCGCAGCCGGGGCAGGCCGCCAGCTCCAGTGCCTCCAACTCTTCCTCACTCATCCGCCCCGCTTTGACCTCTCCCACTGCCTCAAACATCGTTTTGACGTCCACATTCTGGCCCTGGTAGCGACCCGCCAGCATCGGCCCGCCGCTGACAAAGATAGCAGGGATGTTGAGTCGGGCAGCGGCCATCAGCATGCCAGGCACGATTTTATCGCAGTTTGGAATGAGCACCAGGCCGTCAAACCTGTGAGCCGTAGCCATGATCTCGACGGAATCGGCGATGAGCTCCCGGCTGGGCAGGGAGTAGCGCATTCCCGGATGGCCCATAGCGATGCCGTCACACACGCCGATGGTGTTGAACTCCAGCGGCGTGCCTCTGGCCATTCGCACGCCCGCCTTTACTGCCTCGGCCACCTTGTCCAGGTGGGCGTGGCCGGGCACAATCTCGTTGTAGGAGTTGACCACCCCAATCAGAGGACGGTCCAGTTCCTCGGGCGTCAACCCGGTGGCGTAAAAGAGGCTCCGGTGAGGAGCCCGCTCAAATCCTCGTTTTGCTAGATCGCTACGCATAATCCTTCCTCACGTGGTCGAAGATGGTTTGTGAATGAGCCGAACGACCCCGCCGTCGCCTACGGCCCACAGGTTGTCGTCGCGGTCGAAGGCTGGATCGCGCACATAGTTCGCCTTGGTGTACGAGGTCCAGCCAGGGCGCAGTTCGGTATCCTTTACGCCAACACGTCCCCCTGCGAGGACACGCCGCTTGTAGGGGAGGTACTTGCGGCTATGATACACTCTATTGGCCTGGTTGGCAAATAGCAGATCGGGGTCTACGCTTCAGAAATGACAGGGGCTGAACTAACGCAGTACCGCGAAAGTTGCTATGTGACCAGGAAGCGAGCGCCGGTTGAGCAGGCTTGGAGCGCGGCGGCTTGGGTTGAGCTTGTCGAAACCAGCCGTATCGAAACCAAGCGGGTTGGCCGCAGAGCCGCTTACATCCTTGGTTTCGATACGCCTCCGGCTACTCAGCCCAAGTCGCTACTCAACCGGCGGATGCTCGCTATGTCGCCCAGGCTGAAATGCTGCTTGAGACAGTGATGCCCCAAGATATTGAGGAGATCTTATGGCCCTATGTGTACCATCTCATCCAATCTGCGGATAAATTCTATCGTCCGGACGGGGTCTGGCCTCTGAACAGGAGGTTTTGGCCTCTGGACAGGTTCTGGCCCTCCGACCGGTTCCGACTTTCGGGCAGGTTTGGATTGCTTTTCGACTCTTTCGGCGATCAGCTCTCCCATCTTTCTTGTCCCAACCATTGTGCTTTCCTCCTCATAGATATCTCTGGTGCGGTAGCCTTCCTCCAGCACCATCTGTACTGCGTCTTCGATAGCTTGCGCTTCTTCCTCCAACTCCAGCGAGTAGCGGAGCAGCATCGCCGCGCTGAGGATGGTGGCGATGGGGTTGACCACGTTCTGGCCGGTGTATTTGGGGGCTGAACCGTGGATGGGCTCGAACAGGCCGGGCTTGTGCGCGCCGATGGCTCCCGAAGGCAGCATACCCATAGACCCGGCGATCGTGGATGCCTCGTCGGTCAGGATGTCGCCGAACATGTTGCCGGTGACGATGACGTCAAATAGGTTGGGGTAGCGCACCAGCCGCATGGCCGCGATGTCCACGTACATGGATTCGAACTCCACGTCGCGGTAATCTTCAGCCACACGACTGGCCGTCTCGCGCCACAGGCGGGAGCTTTCCAGTACGTTGGCCTTGTCCACCGAGGTCACCTTCTTGCGCCGCCTGCGCGCCAGGTCGAAAGCGACGCGCACGATGCGCTCGATCTCGGGCACGGTATAGAACATGGTGTCGTAGGCCGCCGGAACGCCGTTCGTACTCTCGCGGCCCCGTTCGCCAAAGTAGATTCCACCCGTCAGTTCGCGCACCACCAGCAAATCCACGTCAGCGATGACCTCAGGCTTGAGGGTCGAGGCGTGGAGCAGTTGCTTGTACAGTTTCACCGGCCGCAGGTTGGCAAAGACGCTCAGTCCTTTGCGCAGGGCCAGGAGTCCCTGTTCCGGGTGCACCGGCAACCGCGGATCGTCGTACTTGGGGTCGCCTACCGCGCCCAGCAGGACAGCATCGCTTTCCCGGCAGAGCGCCAGCGTCTCAGCCGGCAACGGCTCCCCCGTTGCGTCAATGGCAACTCCCCCGACCAGGGCCTCCTCGAACTCAAAGGTGTGGCCGTAGACCTCGGCTACCCGACGCAGGACCTTCACCGCCTCGGCAACGACCTCCGGGCTGATGCCATCTCCAGGTAGTGTGACAATTCTCGCTTCCATGAATTCTCCTCAGTCCTTGATAGGTGCAACGCACTTCCGAGGTGCGTCGCACCTCTATCTGGCCACCATCAGGCCATACTCAACCGCATCCGCCAGGGCGATCCAACTCGCTTCGATGATATTGGTGGAGGCCCCCACAGTGCTCCAGCGATGCGTCTCGTTCTGCATATCAATCAGCACACGGGTGGTCGCCGCTGTCCCATGATCCCCGTCCAGAATGTGCACTTTGTAATCGGCCAGGTTGAATTCGGCCAGGTGGGGATACACCGGCACCAACGCCTTGCGCAGGGCCACGTCCAGGGCATTCACCGGTCCGTTGCCCTCGGCCGCCGTGTGGAAGACCTGGTTGCCCACGCGCACCTTGATGCTCGCCTCGGCAAAGACTCCCCGCCCCTCCCGGTGTTCGGCGACGACCATGAAGTCCAGCATCTCGAAGGGAGGACGATACTCCGGTCGGGAGCGGTGCAGCAGCAGTTCCACCGAGGCCTCGGCCCCCTCGAAGGTAAAGCCCTGGTACTCTAATCGCTTGATCGTCTGGAGCACCCCCGGCAGATCCTCGATCTCCCGGTGCGCGATGCCCATCTCCTCCGCCTTGCTGAGCAGGTTCCCCCGGCCCGAAAGTTCTGAGACGAGAGTGCGCGACCGATTGCCCACCAGGGCGGGGTCAACGTGCTGGTAACTCTGTGGGTTGCACCGCATGGCCGCCACGTGGATGCCTCCCTTATGGGCGAAGGCGCTCCGGCCCACGTAGGCCGCCTGACGGTGAAGAGGCTGATTCGCAGTGGAGGCTACCGCGCGGGCGACCCGTGTTATGTGGGTCAGCCGGCCTGCGGGCAGGGCTGCCACTCCCATCTTCAACTCCAGGTCAGGGATCACAGTACAGAGGTTAGCGTTGCCACACCGTTCGCCGTAGCCGTTTATCGTCCCCTGCACGTGGGTGGCGCCGGCCCGGATGGCCGCCAGACTGTTCGCCACGGCCATTCCCCCATCGTTATGGGCGTGGATGCCCAGGGTGACGTCGGGGAAGGCCGATTGAACCTCCCGGAAGATGCTTTCGATCTCCCACGGCAGTGAGCCGCCGTTGGTATCGCACAGCACGAGCGTGTCTGCGCCTCCCTCGGCGGCGGCCTGAAGCGTGGCCAGGGCATAGCGGGAATCAGCCTCATAGCCATCGAAGAAGTGTTCCGCGTCGTAGATGACCTCTCGGAGAAAGTGGGTTTTTTCCGAAAAACCCGCTTTCTTCAAGCAGGCTACACTCTCCCGGATGATGCGCAGGTTCTCCTCCGGCGTGGTGCGTAGGACGTCGCGCACGTGGAGTGTCCAACTCTTGCCCACGACGGTGACCACCGGTGTCTCCGCCTCCAGCAGGGCCTGGATGTTGGCATCGGCCTGGGGCTGGCTCCCCACCCGGCACGTACTGCCGAAGGCGGCGATCCGAATCTGCCCCAGGCTCAGTTCCCGTACCCGCCGGAAGTACTCGACGTCTTTGGGATTGGAGCCTGGCCAGCCGCCCTCGACGTAGTGCACCCCCAGCCTATCGAGCAGGCGAGTGATCTTCAACTTGTCATCTACTGAGAGGGAAATGCCCTCCCCCTGCGTGCCATCGCGCAACGTCGTGTCGTAGAGCACCACATCCATAGGTCTCCTTCATCAACCTACCGGCGTCAGCCAGCCGAAACGATCAGGCACGCGACCCTCCACGATGTTGAAGAATGCTTCTGCGAGACGGGTCGTAATCGGCCCCCGCTTGCCGCTGCCCACCGCGATGCCATCCACCGAGCGGATCGGAGTGATCTCGGCGGCGGTGCCGCAGAAGAAAATCTCGTCGGCCAGATAGAGCATTTCACGGGGAATCATCTCCTCGCGCACCTCGAGGTCCATCTCGCCAGCCAGCGTGATGACACATTGCCGGGTGATGCCATCGAGGATCGAATTAGCCAATGGTGGAGTGAACAGTCGCCCGTGCCGCACGAGGAAGATATTCTCACCACTTCCTTCGCTCACGTAGCCGTTGACGTCGAGAGCGACCCCTTCGGCGTAGCCGTGCTCCAGGGCTTCCATGATGAGGAGCTGGGAGTTGATGTACTGCCCGCCGATCTTGGCCGCTGCCGGGTAGGTGTCAGGAGCCATCCGCCGCCACGAACTCACTCCCACGTCCACACCCTCTAAGGCAGCCTCTCCCAGCAACTTGCCCCATTCTACCGTGATGATGCTCACGTGCGTTGGACACGACCGTCCGTCCAGGTGGAAGGAGCCGCTCCACCCTCTAAAGACGACCGGTCGGATATAGCAGGCCGTGTGTCCGTTGGCCCGGATGGTGTCTAGGACCGCCTGGTGGATTTCCTGGCGGGTGTAGGGGAGCCCCAGCCGATAAATCTTGCACGAGTCCCACATCCGGTCGAGGTGTTCTTTCAGACGGAAGACGGCCGGGCCGTCGGGCAGCGCGTAAGCACGAATGCCCTCGAAAACGCTGGAGCCGTAGTGAAGGGCGTGTGCGGCCACGTGTACCGTCGCTTGATCCCAGTCCACCAGTTGGCCGTCGAGCCAGATTTTGTCCGCTTTGCGCATCATAGATTTGTGTCTCCTTCTAGGTTTCACGTTTCACGCTTCACGTTTGCCCCTGCCACTCTCTGCCGCGTATAGGGTACCAACCCTCCAGCCCTGACGATCTCCATGACGAAAGCGGGCATCGGCGTCGTCCGGTAGACCCGGCCGGTACGTTCGTTAGTGATCGTGCCAGCCCTCAGATCCATTGTCAACGGATCGCCCTTCTCCGTCCCCTCCACCGCCTCCGGACACTCCAAGATGGGCAGGCCGACGTTGATACTGTTCCGGTAGAAGATGCGGGCGAAGCTCTTGGCGACGACGCAGCAGACGCCAGCCCCCTTGATCGCCAGCGGCGCGTGCTCCCGCGACGACCCGCAGCCGAAGTTCTCCCCGGCGACGATGACGTCCCCCGGTTGCACCGCACCGGCAAACTCTGGGGCGATGTCCTCCATGCAATGCTGCGCCAATTCCTCCGGCGTGGAAACGTTCAGGTAGCGGGCTGGAATGATGGCGTCGGTATCCACGTTGTCGCCGTACTTCCAGACCGTGCCTCTAATCTTCATAGTCCGACTCTGCTGCGTTGTTATGCAATACGCGATACGAAATACGTATTGCGTATTTCGTGCTCCGTTATACTACCTCTCCTGGATGCACGATCCGTCCCGCCACCGCGCTCGCCGCCGTGACGGCCGGCCCGGCCAGATAGACCTCGCTCTCCGGGTGACCCATCCGCCCGCGGAAGTTGCGGTTGGTCGTGCTCACCGCTCGCTCGCCGGCGGCCAACACGCCCATGTGACCGCCCAGGCAGGGGCCACAGGTTGGCGTGCTGACCGCCGCGCCCGCTTCGATGAATGTCTCGATCAGCCCCTCACGCAGCGCGTCCAGGTAGACCTGCTGGCTGCCGGGGATGACGATGCAGCGCACGTCGGGGTGAACCCGGCGGCCGCGCAGCACTTCAGCGGCAACGCGCAGGTCTTCCAGGCGGCCGTTGGTGCAGGAGCCGATGACAGCCTGGTCAATGCACACGTCGCTGGCCTGGCGCACCGGTCGGGCGTTCTCCGGCAGGTGAGGGAACGCCACCTGCGGCTCGATCTGGCTCACGTCAATCTCGACGACCCGGGCATAAGCCGCATCGCTGTTGGCCTGGTAGACGCAATAGGGACGCGAGGCGCGACCGTTCACGTAGACGCGGGTCACGTCGTCCACGGCGAAGAGCCCGGCCTTGCCGCCAGCCTCGATGGCCATGTTCGCCATCGTGAAGCGCCCGGCCATGGAGAGCGCGTCCGCCGCCGGCCCGGCGAACTCCAGCGCCTTGTAGAGCGCGCCGCTGACGCCGATCTGCCCAATAGTGTACAGGATCAGGTCTTTGCCGCCGACCCAGGGCTGCAACTGGCCATGGTAGATGACGCGCATCGTCTCCGGCACACGCAGCCACACGCGCCCCGTCGCCATAGCCACACCGACGTCGGTGGAACCCACGCCGGTGGCGAAGGCTCCCAGCGCGCCGTAGGTGCAGGTGTGCGAATCAGCGCCCACGACGACGTCGCCTGGCACCACCAGCCCCTGCTCCGGCAGCAACACGTGCTCGATGCCCATGCGGCCCACGTCAAAGTGGTGAGACAATCCCTGCGCCCGCGCAAACTGGCGCAGGCGTGCGCATTGCTCGGCGGATTTGATGTCCTTGTTGGGAGCAAAGTGATCCGCCACCATCACCACCCGATCCGGGTCGAACACCCGCTCCACGCCCAGTTTTTCAAACTCGCGGATGGCGATGGGCGCGGTAATGTCGTTGGATAGTACCACGTCCACCGTCACCTCCACCAGGTCGCCAGGCCACACCCCCCTCTCATCGTCCACCAGATGCGCAGCGATGATTCTCTCAGCTAATGTGTGTCCCATTGGATTATACTTTCGTCCCCTTGCTTACATCCTCGCACACCTGCTAGCAGCCAACCGCCAACGGCTGTTTCTCCGCCTCACGACGGGCAGCGATAAGCCGGTTGAGGGCGAACATATACGCCTTGGCGCTGGCCACCACGATGTCGGTATCGGCTCCGCGACCGCTGAACACTCGCTTGGCACCGTTCACCGGCTCGTCGGCCTGGATGCGGATGGTCACCCGCCCCACGGCGTCAATCCCCTCGGTCACGGCCTGGACGGAAAACTCGATCAGTTCGTTCGGCTCGCCGATGACGCGGTTGATGGCCCGGTAGACGGCGTCCACCGGCCCGGTGCCGTGGTCGGCGTCACAGAAGACCTGGCCGTCCGGTCCCTTGATGCGAACGGTGGCCGTAGGGATACTGCGATTACCGCAACTGACCTGGACCTGTTCCAGGTGGTAGGTTTCCTCGAAGAACGTCTGTACCTCGTCAGCGACGATTGCCTCCAGGTCGCGGGTATCCACCGTCTTTTTCTTATCGGCCACTCGCAAGAAGCGTTGATAGACCTTCTCGAACTGTTCTTCGTCCAACGTGTAGCCCAGCTCGGCCAACCGGTGGCGCAGCCCGTGTCGGCCCGACCGCGCCGAGAGGATGATCGCCGAGTCGGGCGCGCCGACGTCGCGGGGGTTGATGATTTCGTAGGTGGTGCGCTCTTTCAGCACCCCGTCCTGGTGGATACCGGAGGAGTGAGCGAAGGCGTTGGCCCCCACGATGGCCTTGTTCGGCTGCACCGGGATGCCGGTCAGTTGGCTGACCAGCCGGCTGATCGGGTAGATATGTTGGGTGTTGATGCCGGTTTCCAGGCCGAAGAGGTCGTGGCGGGTCCGGAGCGCCATGACGACTTCCTCCAGCGAGGTGTTGCCTGCCCGCTCGCCGATGCCGTTGACCGTGACCTCCACCTGCCGCGCCCCGTTGAGAACGCCCGCCAGCGTGTTGGCCGTGGCCATACCCAGATCGTTATGGCAGTGGACGGAGATCGTGGCGCGGTGAATGTTGGGCACGTTCTCGACGAGGCCTCGGATGAGTGCGCCAAACTCCTCGGGCCAGGTGTAGCCGGTGGTGTCGGGGATATTGACGACTGTAGCCCCGGCGGCGATGACGGCCTCCAGCACGCGGTAGAGATAGGCCGGATCGGCCCGGCCAGCATCCTCGGTGTAGTATTGCACGTCCTCGACAAACTTCTTGGCGTATTTGACCGCCTCCACGCCCATCTCCAGCGCCCCCTCGCGGGTAGTGCGTAGTTTGTGCCGCACGTGAACGTCGGAGACGCCAAGTCCGGTGTGGATACGGGGGCGAGCAGCGTCCTTCAGCGCCTCCGCTGCCACGTCAATGTCCTCCCGGTTGGCTCGCGTAAGGCCGCAGATGACGCAGTCGCGAATCTCCCGCGAGATGCGCTGCACCGCCCGGAAGTCACCCGGCGAGGAGGCGGGGAACCCGGCCTCTATAATATCCACGCCCATTTCCTCCAGGGCGCGGGCGATCTCCAGCTTCTCGTCCACGTTGAGCGCCGCCCCAGGCGACTGTTCCCCGTCTCGAAGCGTCGTGTCAAAAACTATAATGGCATCTTGAGCACCAACCCCACCCTCGTCCACGAGGCCCTCCTTTTAGTTCTTGGCCCCCCTTTCCCACCCCTTGATGGGGAAGGGGTTAGGGAGTCCTCCCCCAGTTCTCTGGCCGGAGCGCACGGACTGCCGCGCCCGCTCGCCACATCTCCGATTCCCGCATCTTGCGCAGTTCGGCCTCCAACTTTTCCTTGTAGTCGGGCGCGCTGTTGGCTTCGAGGACAATCTGCGTCTCTTCGCCGGAGACAACGCTTTGATACAGCTCCTCGAACACCGGCGCGACCGCCTCTCGGAACCTGTGCCGCCAGTCGAGCGCACCGCGCTGTGCCGTCGTACTGGTATTTGCGTACATCCAATCCATGCCGTTCTCGCCCACCAGCCGGATCAGGCTCTGGGTCAGTTCCTCGACGGTCTCGTTGAACGCCTCGCTGGGGCTGTGACCGTTCTTGCGCAGCACGTTGTATTGGGCCTCCATGACGCCAGCGAGCGCGCCCATCAAGATACCTCTTTCCCCCGTGAGGTCGCTGTATACCTCTTTCTGGAACGTAGTGGGAAAAAGGTAGCCTGAACCAATCGCAATGCCAATGGCGAGAGTTCGCTCCATCGCGCGGTCCGTATAATCCTGATACACGGCGTAACTAGAGTTGATGCCGCTGCCAGCGAGAAAATTGGCCCGCACGCTGGTCCCTGAACCCTTCGGCGCCACCAGAATAACGTCTACAACCTCAGGGGGCACGACGCCCGTCTGATCGTTGTATACAATGGCGAACCCGTGCGAGAAGTAGAGCGCGTCTCTCTCTTTCAGACAGGGCTTTATCCTGGGCCACAAGATCATCTGACCCGCATCGGAGACCAGGTACTGAACGATGGTGGCTCTCTCCACGGCTTCTTCGAAGGGGAAAAGCGTCTTGCCGGGCTCCCACCCGTCCTTCAGCGCTTTCCCCCAGGAGCGCCCACGCTCCGGCGACCCACCTACGATGACGTTGACGCCGTTGTCCTTCATATTAAGAGCCTGGGCCGGACCCTGCACTCCATAACCCAGAACAGCAACCACCTCATCGCTCAGAACTTCACGCGCCTTCTCCAGCGGGAACTCGTCTCTCGTGACGACCTCTTCCACCACTCCTCCAAAATCAATCTTAGCCATCCTTTTCCTCCTCGTAGTTGGTATGGGTTTTCCGCCGCGAGACCGCGTCTTGGTCTCGATACGTGCCTACGGCACTACTCGACCAGCGGCACTCAGCCCATATTTCGCACCCCTGGGAATCATAACAACAGTAGCACAGATCATAACCAAATCGCATTCTGAGCTACGTCCTGAGCGTAGACGAAGGGTAGGTCGAAAGCCGTATCGAAGGGGCGATTTGGCGGCCGTCGCCCTTCGATGCGCCGCTTCGCGGCACTCAGGACGATTGGCCTGATTTAGCTTCTAGCGGAGTGCGAAATCTAGGCTTTGTTCATTGAATCCATTGCCACCACGCACCATCGCCACCCGCCCGGTGCGTACCATCTCCACGATGCCAAAGGGTCGAAGCACCTCGACCAGCCCCTCCACCTTTTCCTCGATGCCAGTTACCTCGATCATCAGCGTGTCCAGACCCACGTCTACCACTCGCGCCCGGAAGGCATCCACAATCTGCATCACCTCCGACCGGCTCCCACCATTCACCCGCACCCTGATGAGAGCCAAGTCACGCATCACGGCCGGTCGCTCGGTCACGTCCTCGACCTGGATGACGCTGACCAGTTTGCGAAGGTTCTGGGCAACCTTCTGTGCGTCGGTGCGGTCGCTGTCCACAACGATGGTCATCCGTGAGATGCCGGGGTGCTCCGTGTGGCCTACAGTCAGGCTCTCGATGTTGAAGGCCCGTCGCCGAAAGAGACTGGCCACCCGGTTCAGCACGCCGGGCTTGTCCTCGACCAGAGCAATCAATGTGCGGTTCATCTCTGCTTCTCCTTGCTTCTATCAGGCTTCAACGGCCATGAGTGGGCGACGGATCATCTCGTGCAGAGCTGCGCCGGCTGGGACCATTGGATAGACGTTACCCTCTGCCCCTTCCTGGGCGATCTGGAACTCGATTAAGGCAGGGCCGGGATGGCTGCGGGCCTCGACGATGGCCTGGCGGGTCTCCCCCGGATCGGTGACCCGCCAACTGCGGATACCATAGGCCTCCACCAGTCGGACGAAATCGGGGTTGAGCAGGTAGGTGGATTCGTACCGCCGGTCGTAGAAGAGTTCCTGCCACTGGCGCACCATCCCCAGGTAGCCGTTGTTGAACAGAGCGATGCGCAAGGGCAACCGTTCCTGGACCACTGTGGCGAGGTCGTGCAGCGTCATCTGGAAACCGCCATCCCCCACTATAGCCCAGACCTCCCTGTCGGGCCGGGCAACCTGGGCCCCGATGGCCGCTGGTAGACCAAACCCCATTGTCCCCAGCCCTCCCGAGGTGATAAGGGGGCTAGGCTGATCGAGGTGGTAGTACTGGGCCGTCCACATCTGGTGCTGACCGACATCGGTGACCACAATGGCCTCTCCCTGGGTCGCTTCCCAGATAGCGCGGATGACCTGGGGAGCCAGGAGATGACCGTTATCAGGTTGGCTCACGATATCGCGGGTCCGGCTTTCTTCTCGCCAGCGGTCAATCTGCTCCAACCACTCCCGGTGGGAGGTCGGCTCGACCAGAGGCAAGAGTTGTTCCAGCACCTGGCGCAGGTCTCCCAGAATTGCCACGTCCACCGGTACGATCTTGTTCAGTTCGGCCGCGTCCAGATCCACGTGGATCTTGCGGGCTTTAGGGGCATAGTCCTCCAGTCTTCCCGTCACGCGGTCGTCGAAGCGCATGCCGAAAGCCAGGAGCAGGTCGGCCTCCTGAATGGCCTGGTTGACGAAGGCTTCGCCGTGCATGCCCATCATCCCCAGGGCCAGCGGGTGGGATTGGGGGAATCCGCCCTTGCCCAGCAACGTCAGAGCGATGGGGGTCTCCGTTTTTTCGGCGAAGGCCCGCAGCGTCTCCATCGCACCCGACATCAGGACGCCGTGTCCGGCGAGGATGACGGGGCGCTGCGCACCGTTGATCAGCACAGCAGCCTGGCGCACGGCGTCGGCACGGACCGGTCCTACAGGCTGATAGCCTGGCAGCCGCACTTCCTCTTTGGGCGGCACAAAGTCGGTCTCTGCCTGCTGGACATCCTTAGGCAGGTCAATCAGCACCGGCCCGGGCCGACCGCTGCGAGCGATGTAGAAAGCCTCATGGATGACGTGGGCCAGGTCGCTCACATCAGTCACCAGGTAATTGTGCTTGGTGATGGGCAGCGTGATCCCCGTGATGTCTGTTTCCTGAAAAGCGTCGGACCCGATTACAGGGGTGGGCACCTGACCCGTAATGCAGACGACGGGCGATGAGTCCATCATGGCCGTGGCAATGCCGGTGACCAGGTTGGTCGCCCCTGGCCCAGAGGTGGCTATGGCCATGCCCACCCGCCCCGAAGCCCGGGCGTACCCGTCGGCGGCGTGGGCCGCGCACTGTTCGTGGCGAACGAGGACGTGGCGGATGCCGTAGTCCTGGCGGGGATGGTAGGTATGCATGATTGCCCCTCCGGGGATGCCAAAGACCACCTCCACGCCCTCTCGCTTCAACATCTCCCAAACGATTTGTGCACCTGTTCGTCTCATCTCTCCTCCTTCCCGCCGTCATCGAACGGCTCAAGAATGTAAAAAAGCCGCCCGGTTGGGCGGCTTCTGCTTGTCCCCTGGCGTTCACCATCGGTACGAACTCACCGGCGCCATCCCAACCGCCAACCGCTCCTGCTAAGCAGGAGCACAATAACAACGATAATAATCAAGCCCAGCGCCTGATGGCCAGCCTCGGCGATTCTCCAAATTGAGGGATTGAGCGGTTTTTCGTAATACCGGCGAGAACTCATTCCGCAGTCCTTATCTGCCTTCTATCCGATGGTGTATGATGAGACGCACAAAAAACTAGAGCCGCCCCGTTGGGCGGCTCTGATGTGCGCTAAATAAGCGCTGATAATCACCTGCCCAACGGGCTAAGGCCCCTCCCCAACAATAACAAGGGACAGGAGCAAGTTGGACAGAATAATCACCACAGCGCGGAAATTCTTCATCACCAAAAACCTGGTTTTGCTAACGTTAACAACAATTATATATCAGTTTGCCAGAATTGTCAAGACCCCGTATTCCCTCACGTAAAATATCACCGAAAGCAGCTCGTTCCCTCAAATGAAAA
>JBHIET010000003.1:0-81695 GCA_046760785.1 Anaerolineae bacterium
TGTCCGGTGCCAGCGCGGGGCTGAAGACCCCGCGCTGAAAGAACGAAGCCCCTTCCGACAATCGGGAAATCTATGTGATTGATGGGGAGGACACGGATGCCTCCGAAGGCATGCTTCTGGCCTACACAGACACGTGGGAGGAAGGCCAGCCCAACGTGCACCCTGATTGCGATGGAATGGCGGCTCCCGACGGGTATCAACCGCCCATCCGAGGTTTCGGGAAGGTATGGTGCGTCAACGAACTGTGGGACTCGGTAGGCTGGCCTGCGGAAAACGAGATCGCGGTGACCCTCCTCGTGCAGCCAATGCAGACCGGCCTCTTAATGAAGGTCTCCGGCTCCCCTACAGGCTATCTGATCGCCCTGGATTACCAGGCGGTCTGGGGATGGACGATGATGATAGCCCCATAGCAGCATAATATGGAGGAGAACGAGGACCAGGATTTCGCCTTCACCCACTGGGTGGTCTATGACATCCCGCCCGGCACCGCCGGCCTGTCGGAGGGAGTGCTCCCGCAGCCCCAATTGTCGTTAGATCATCGCCTGCGGTCGCACGGCGGCCTGAATCTCGCGCATCAACTGGGGCGTGTCAATCTCTTTGAGGATATAGCGTACAGCGCCCAAACGAAGAGCCTCCATCCGCTCCTCGGCGTCGGGGTAAGAGGTGAGGACGACAACGCTGGTGTAGGGGCATTCCTCGGTCAGGCGACGCAAGGCATCCAGCCCCTGCCCGTCGGCCCGCTTGATTTCTAGCAGCACGACGTCGGGCCTCAATCTTACTGCATCCCGCAGGCCGGTCCTCCAGCAGCCGGTGCAGCCGACGATCTCGACCTCGGATGCCATGCACAGCCGAGCCTCGAGTGCCTCTCGCACAGCGTCGTGGTCATCAATGATGAGCAGCCGCGCTGGTGTCATTTTCCCTCAACCATCCCTGCGATGCCATCAGTATACCGGAACCACCGCGGGGGGTTAGTGTCATCCTTCCCCGATTTCCTCTGACGTTTGTACCGAACCGCCGTGTGGGTTGACGATCTCCCCGCCCTGTGGTATCCTCCCCAGCGATGAGCGAAAAGGAGCACATCAAAGCGGTGGGCCTGCTTTCGGGCGGGCTCGATAGCACCCTGGCCGTCCGGGTCATGCTCGAGCAGGAAGTCGAGGTCACCGCGTTGCACTTCCGCACCGGCTTCTCCTACGTCGAGCGGAACCGCCTGGTCGGGCGCGGGCCAGTCGGGGCTTCCGACGCCGAGCGGGCGGCGGCGATGCTTGGGGTGAGGCTGGAGGTGATTGACGCCTCCGACGAGTACCTCCCGTTGGTGCTTCATCCCGGCTACGGCTACGGCTCGGGGATGAATCCGTGCATAGATTGCCGCATCTTCCTGCTGCGCAAGGCAAAGGCCTGGATGGAGGACTACGGTTACCACTTCGTCTTCACCGGCGAGGTAGTCGGTCAACGTCCCAAAAGCCAGATGCGCCCCACCCTCAACACCGTCGAGCGAGAAAGCGGCCTGCGGGGTTACCTGCTCCGGCCGCTCTCGGCCAAACTTCTCAAGCCGACCGTGCCTGAACAGCGGGGCTGGGTGGATCGGGACAAACTGTACGGAATCAGCGGGAGAGGCCGCAAGGCACAGATCGCGCTGGCGGAGCAGTTCGGCATCAGCGACTACCCGCAGCCCTCCGGCGGCTGTTGCTACCTGATTGACCAGACCTATTCCCGCCGCCTGCGCAACTTCCTGGCCCACGAGGGTGCCGAACTGCTGACCCGCGAGCGGGTGCAACTCCTGGCGGTGGGTCGGCACCTGCGCCTGCCCTCCGGGCGCAAGGTGATCGTCGGGCGTCACGAGCGGGAGAACGAATACCTGGCGACCTGCGGTGTGGAGGGCGTCCTGCTCGCGACGGTGGACCATCCCGGCCCGACGACGCTGTTGCAGCGTCCTGAGCTTGTCGAAGGGCCAAGCGAGCCTACGCAGGGGGAGATCGAACTGGCGGCGCGGATCACCGCCGGCTATTCCGATGGCAAAGGCGAACTCACTGTGCGCGTCGAAGTGCACCGCGATGAGGAACTGGTCAAGGTGCTGACGGTCGCGCCGATGGCACGGGAGGAGATAGTGGGGCTGATGGTGTAGGTTGGTGCTTTCTATTATACCCGTCCTAATCCTATGTGACAAGGTATACCCTGCAAGTACTCGTTTTACAAATCCTTTACCTCGTGCTAAACTCCCCATAACCGGTCTGCGGTATCATCATAGCAGCGTCAAGAAACACCACACTACCCCAAAATCGAGAGAATGAAGATGGTTCGCCGCTACTCGCCCGACGCCCTGATCGCCTGTCTTATCTTCGCCACCTGTCTGGTGGTATACAACAGTACGTTGACCCCCAGTCTCTCCTACGTCAGCCCCGACGGCAACGAACTGGCGACGGTCCCTTACGTCCTGGGTCTGGCGCACTCGACCGGTTACCCTCTCTACACCTGGCTGGGCAAACTGTTCACCTTCGTTCCCATCGGCGATGTGGCCCACCGTGTGAACCTGATGAGCGGTACGCTCGGCGCTGCCGGTGTCGCGCTGTTTTACCTCATCCTCCGTACACTGACCTCGGACTTCGAACATCGGACGAATGCGACTGCTTCCTACACCTCCTCTACATTCGGGGCTTTGCTCTTCGCCTTCTCTCTAACTTTTTGGTCCCAGACCGGCATCGCCGAGGTCTACGCACCCAACGTCTTCATGCTCACACTGACGATGCTCGTGCTTCTCTGGTGGGCACGGGTCGAGGAACAGGGGAGAGCTAGCCGCCCAGACGGTCAACCGTGGTGGTGCCTTTTTCTGCCTTCGTGGAAGTCGCTGCTGTTGCTCTTCGCGTTTGGCCTGTGCTTCAGCCTCAGTCTCGGTACCCACATGTCGGACCTGGGCTTTGCGCCGGCGTTCGCGCTCTTCATCCTGCTGGTCAGTTGGCGCACCGCGCTCAGCCCGATCAGCCTGGCCAGCGCAGGAAGCGGCTTCTTCCTCGGATTGCTCCAGTTCCTGTGGCTGCCCTACAAGGCCAGCACCCTCACCGACCGCATGATGCGCGCCAACGCGCCCAACACCCTGCGCGGCATGTACGCCTACACGCTGGGAGCATTCCCCCAGTTCAAGTTCGCCTTTCCCCTCATCGCTATCCCCGACCGCATCGTAATTTACCTGGACCTCCTGCGCCAGCAGTTCGGCTTGTGGGGCATCGGGCTAGGCACGCTGGGGATGTGGGCGCTGCTGGTGCGCAGACCCAAACGCTTCTTCCTCATCGTGGGGATGTACCTCGTCCACGTCTGGTTTTTCATCCAGTACAAGGCCTTCGACCTGGACGTCTTTTTCATCCCAGCGCACCTGCTCTATGCCACCTTCATCGGTTTCGGCGTCTACTGGCTGATTGAGATGCTGTTCGGGTTGGTGGGGGAACGGCGGAGATGGCGTGTACTGCTCACGGCGATGCTCCTCGTGGTGCTGGCGCTGCCGGTCGGGGGCGAACTGCGAGCCAACTGGGAGGCCAACGACTACTCCCACGATACCGCCATCAACGACTTCTACGAGAACGTCTTTGCACTTCTCCCGAAAGGAGCAGCGCTCCTGGGTCGCAGCGGCGTCTTCGGCTATGACATGTTCTACTACCGGCTGGTCTACGACGTGCGGCCCGACGTGGCAATGCCCCACCTCCCCAGTGCCAATCCCCGCCCCGAGGCCCTGGCTGGCCGCGAGGTCTATACCACCATGCAACTCGGCAGCCGCAAGGCGGGACGTGGTCCCTGGGCGTTGCCCCCCGACCTCGTCAAGTCCGACGCCTGGCAAGTGCCGGTGCTTTTCGGCAATCCGGGTCAGTCGGGCTCCGGCCACGGTCTCCATTCGCTCGTCCTCTACCACATCACCGCTGACCCGCCCGGACTCGTCGTCGCCGACGCTGATCCCCAGGTTGAGGTAGGACAGGAGGCAGCAGGATGGGTATTGGTGGGATACGACCTGGAGACCCGCGAGGTGAGAGCCGGCGAGACCCTGCACCTGACACTCTACTGGAGGGCCGCCGGGGCATCACAACGGGTATTGATGAGCGCCATGCTGAATAACACCCCGCTCGAAAGCCACGAGCCAGGAATGGGGAACCTGCAGCGCTACATCCAGGAACTCCACCCACCCCGCGATAGCGCGCTGGTCGAGGACTACCGGGTAGTCGTGCCGCGTACCACAGAGGTGGGCACCGCCACACTGGCGATAGGCATCAGCTCCCCCTTCCACCTGCCCAACGGCGGGAGCGGGTGGGGGACGGTGCTGGACCTGGGTGAGATCACCATTCTGCCAACGGAGTGAGGATATGAGGACAGGACACAAATTACTGGTTGCCGCAGGTGCGGTTGTCATCGTGGGCATGCTGCTCATCGCCACCTTCGCCCTGGGGGTTTACGTGGGAGAGCACGGCTGGACGCGAGCCGGGCTTGTTCTACAGGGGCCGGGTGGTGGCCCGGTGCAACCCCCGCCTGGTGACGCCGGCGCGTCGTCACCCCCTGGTGCGGGACTCCCCCAACCGGGAGGGACACCGCTCCCTGGCGGCGGTCGCCGACCAGACCTGGTAGGCCGCATCAGGGCTGTCTTCGAAGGCACGCTGGTGCTGGCAACACCTGATGGTCCGCGCACCGTCGAACTGGACGAGCACACGCGGGTCGAGACGGCTGAGGGGGACACCCACCCGCTGAACAACCTGGAGCGTGGTCAACACGTGGCCGTCTTCGGTCGCCGTAGTGGTGACGGGCAGGTGCTAGTCGCGGAACTACTCGTGCTGCTGCCATCCACCGAGGGACTGCCTGCCGTTCCGCCTGGACAGGCTCCTCCTAATCAGCCGTAGCCATTCCACACGAGAGGCTGGGGCCGACCACAACAACGCCCAGAGCAACGAGGCAGCCCATGATGGACTCGCTCGCTGGCATAGCATAAACCTCCCTACACATCTGTTGACGTGACATCATCCAGCCAGCCCGCCGCCATCCACCACCAGCGTCGTGCCGGTGACGAAAGAGGAAGCGTCACTGGCGAGGTAGAGCACCGCCTGGGCGATGTCCTCCGGCCTGCCGATGCGCTGCAACGGACGGTCTGCGGCTTCCGCCAGGAACTCCTCCTCCGACGCGCCGAGCTGGTGTGCTTCGTCCCGCAGCATCCCCGTGTCGGTGTCGCCGGGGCAGACGCAGTTGACACGGATGTTCTGCGCGCCGTGGTCGAGCGCCATGGCCCGGGTCATGTTCACCACGGCCCCCTTCGAGGCGCAGTACGAAACCGCTCTGTGCCCGCCGACCAACCCCCAGCCCGACCCTGTGTTGATGATCACCCCGCCGCCAGCCTGGGCCATAACGGGAATGGCGTACTTGCTGAGCAGGAAGATGGATTTGACGTTGACCGCCATCACCCGGTCCCATTCTTCTTCGGTTGTATCTATCACTGTGGCCCGTCGGATAATACCCGCGTTGTTGAAGAGGATGTCGAGGCCGCCTAAGTCGTCCACTGTAAACTGCACGGCGCGTCTACAGTCCATCGCCTGGCTCACGTCGCAGAGCACAAAGATGGCTCGCCCGCCCTCCTTCCTGATCTGCCGGACCACGTCTTCTCCGCCAACCTCGTCCAGGTCCACCACTGCCACCGCCGCGCCTTCGTGGGCGAAAAGCAGCGCCGTCGCCCGCCCGATGCCTGACGCTCCACCGGTGATGAGTGCTCGTTTGCCTGTCAGACTGCCCATGATTTCCCCCATCCTAGCACGCCACCCTGTAGACAATTTGCTCATTGTAGCCGGTCACCACCCTGATGTGACCGCTGAGCATCTCGTCTATTGCCCGATCACCGCTGTCTACCCAGAGAGGTCGTCCGTGCAGCGAATGGATCTTGCCGATGGTGCTCACGACGATGATGTTCTCCCGGCCCACTTTTTCGATCACTTTGGGGCTGATCTGCTGATTGCCCCGGCCAAAGATGTATCCCTGGCCGCCGATGGGCGTGACGACGATCCTGGCCCTGCGCCCTTCCAAAAGCTTCAGCAGTTGGGACTCGTTCACGTCGGCAGCGACGAGTTTCCCTTCGGCGACCACATCCACACCGATTAACGTCTTCCCCAAGCCCAACCTGGTTGTGATCGCCCGGGTCGTCGTCCCCGGTCCAATGATGTACAACCAGCCATCCTCCATCTTGCTCACGACATCGGCGGCGATTGCCGCCATCGCTGCATATTCTCCAGGGCTGCTTGGCGTCTTTAGGCTCTGAACCAGCCTTCTCTCGAACGGAATCTTGAGATAGCCGCACAGCCTAGCCGAAACGATGCCCTGCCGAAAGGCTTCCTCGTCAATATCCATCACCTCGGCCTCTCGTAGACCGGACACCCTGCCCCGCAGGTACGACGCGGCGAGGTCGCCCGCGCTTCTCGGGTTCGCTCCGAAGACCGCCGAATGAATCTTGACCCCCGCCGGGATGCCCAGCGCCGGAAGCTCCCCTCCGACGGCATTGCAGACGTCCCTGGCCGTGCCATCCCCCCCGGCAAAAAGCAGGAGAGCCACGCCCAGTTGCAGCATGTCCCTGGCGGCGTTGATCGTATCTTCCGGCGTCGTCTTACCCGGTCTGATAGAGCCGATGACCATAGGCCTGAACCCACGTACCCTGACGGCGTCTTCTCCCATCTCGCCGGGATAGGTGATGATCTCAAGCCCATCTACAAGCTTGAGCCTCTCCAAAGCCTGGATCGCCCGGTCCTGCGATTGTGGCACAGCGCCCAGCTTCAGCGCCTTCTTCTGTATCTCTGCGCCGTCGCTGCCCTTAAGACCGACCCGCCCGCCGAGACCAGCCACAGGGTTGACGATCAGGCCCAGTTTGCCGTTTTCCACTTGTTATTTACCTCCTGCCCATCTTCCTCCGGTAAGCCCGCCACGTCATCGCCCACTGCGCCGGATCGTCCAGGGGGGAGTGGTCAATCGTGTGGATGGTGCTGTTATGCGGCGCGGTCTTGACCAACTCGGAGTTCGTGCGCGCTTCTTCTGCCACGTGCGCCATAATCGCCACGTACTCGTCCAGGTCATCCCTGGAGGGTGTCTCCGTCGGCTCGAGTGTGCACGGCTCCGGCACGACGAACGGGTGATGGCTGGTCCAGTAATGGACGCCAAAGTCCGCCGCGCGGATGCCAAGCTCCTCCGAGTGGACACCCGTCTCCTGCGCCAGCTCCTCCCAGCTATAGCGAACCTGCTCGATGCGGCGCTTGCCCTCGGCATACGGCGCGCTACAGCCGGGGATCCCGAGCATCTTGTGGAGCAGATAGTTGTTGTTGAGCACGGCGATCTCGGCCACCTCGCGCAAGCCCTCCGCGCCCAGGCTCATCAGCCAGGCATAGGCCCGCAGCACGACCGGGATGTACCCGTAGAACGGGCGCAGCTTGCCCACGCTATCGGGCCGGTCGTAGTCCAGGTAATACCTCTCGCCGTCGAACTCGACCGTGGGAACCGGCAGGAAGCGGGCCAGTGCCCTGGTCACGCCGCTGGCCCCGGCCCCCGGCCCGCCGCATCCGTGCGGCGAGGAGAAGGTCTTGTGCAGGTTAAAATGGCACAGATCAAAACCGGCGTCTCGCGCCCGGGTGATCCCCAGGATGCCGTTGGCGTTCGCCTGGTCGTAGGCGCACAGCCCCCCGGCGTCGTGGACCACCCGCACAAACGCCTCGATCTGGGGGTTAAAGATGCCCGTATCTTCCGGGTTGGTGATCATCAACCCGGCGGTCCGCTCCGAGACGGCTGCCTTTAGTGCGTCCAGATCGGGATAGCCGTCCTCGCCGGGGTACAGGGTGATGACCTTGAACCCGGCGGTCCGGGCGCAGGCCGCGTTGGAGGGATGCGAAAAGATGGTGGTGACGATCTCGTCCCGCTGCTCCGCCTCTCCGTGAGATTCGTGGTAAGCCCGGATCATCGAAGCGTTGGCATAGATCGCTGCCGACCCGGCAGCCGGTTGCAGTGAAAACCGGGCCATCCCCGAAATCTCCCTGAGCATCTGCTCAAAGCGGTACATGATCTCCAGGATGCCCTGAACTGTCTCCTCGTCCTGCAGAGGATGTAGCTCGGTCAACTTGGGATGGCCGGCCAACCGGTCGTTGATCTTGGGGCTGTACTTCATCGTACAGGTCCCCTGCCCGATCTCGACGTTCAGATCGGCCCCCAGATTCTCCTGCGAGAGCCGCATGTAGTGGCGCACCACCTGCGGTTGAGCAAGCTCCGGCAGCTTGGGAGGCTCCTTCCTGCGCATGCCCTCAGGCAGGGTTGCCAGGACGTCTCCTGCCTCACGACGTATTCCCTCATCAACTTGAGGGACGAGAATGCCCCGCTGTCCCTCACAACTCAGTTCAAAGATAATGGGTTCGTCCCACCTGGCCTGGTGAAACCGCCGCAGTGCAGGCCTTTGGGTGGTAATGTCCTGGCTCATCTTCCAATCACCTCCCGCAACGCATCCGCCAGCCTGTCTATGTCGTCTCTGGCGTGAATTTCGGTCACGCAGTAGAGGGCGCTGTGGCCCAGTTCGGGAAACTCTTGAGTCAAATCCTTGCCGCCAAAGATTTCTCGTGCCAGGAGTGCCTCGTTGATCTCGGCCACCGTCTTACCCGTGCCGTCGAAATTGACGACAAATTCCTGGAAATGGGGGGCCTGAAAAAAGGGCGCGCTCACACCCCCAATCCCGTCCAGTTTCAACATCGCGTAGCGTGCGCGCGCCATGATGCTCTCCCCGATCTCGGCCAGCCCCTGCGGCCCCATCAGCGCCAGGTACACCCCCGCCGTGATGCCCCACAGCGCGGCCGCCGTGCCCACCCACTCCTTCCCCTCCTCCCGCACGGCAAAGGAGGTACGCTCGTAGGCCACGTCGCCAAAGCCGTACTCTCCGGGGACGCGGGTCGGCGCGAGGCCAAACAGCCGGGAGGGATATTCCATCACGTACTCCTCTTCATCCCGCGTGGCGATGTATCCCGCCTGGGCGCCGCCGAACTGCATATGCATTCCCAGCGGCTGGATGTCGCCGCAGACGATGTCGGCGCCATAATCGGCCGGCGGGGTCAACACCCCCAGCGAGATCGGGTTGGCCCCGACGACACAGATCGCGCCGTGCTCGTGGGCGATTTGGGCGATCTCCTCCCCGTGGGTCTCGATGAAGCCCAGGTAAGATGGGTTCTCGAAATAGACAGCCGCCGTCTTCTCAGAAATCTCAGCCTTGAGTGCGTCCAGGTTCATCTGTCCCGTCGCGGCGTCGTAGTCCACCAGCTTGACCTCAACGTTGGGTTTGCAATAGTCCCTGATCTTGGACAGTAGAGCGGTGTTGATGATCCTGGCGAGCAGCACTGCGCGCCTCCCCGTCAAACGGCAGGCCATGCGGAGCGATGTGGCGGTGGCCTGGAAGCCGTCGTAGGTCGGGACGTTGACCACATCCATGTTCAGGAGCTCGCCCATCATGCTGGCGTACTCAAAGAGCGCCTGGAACCGGCCGTGGTCGTCGTAGGGTTCGCCTGCGTAGGCGGTCAGGAACTCGCCGCGCCGGTTGATCTCGTCGCACACGGCCGGCACGTGATGCTGGTAGCATCCGGCTCCCAGGAAGCTGAGGTACTCATCGGCGGTTTTGTTCTTCGCCAGAATGCCCTCCACGTGCCGCTTCAGAGCATACTCGGACAAGAGAGGCTCAGGCAAGTTCATCCTTCGCCTGAGCCTGAGATTCTCAGGAACGTCCTCGTAAAAGTCCTCTGTACTTTCCGCCCCAACCTCTTCCAGCATCCGCTTTTTCACTGCGGGCACGGAATTGGGGATATAGGGATAAACAGTCGTTCGTTCTTCGCTCATGCTTCGTTCCTCCACTGATTTTGTCTTGGTCCACGGGGCTTTCCTGCGGACCGATATTGTACCACAAACTCGCCCCCAAAAGAAACGGCGAGCGAATCGGTTCCAATCCGCTCGCCGCGAGGAGAAATACCGCTCAGCATCCAGTTACTCGTATCGCAGCGCGTCAATCGGGTTCAAGAGCGAGGCCCGTCGGGCGGGGTAGATGCCGAAGAAGAGCCCCACCGCCGCAGAGAAAGTCGTCGCCAGCAGCACCGATTGGATTGTGAGGACAGCGCGGAAGTCCTCAACCAGCGTGGAGATGACCGCTGCCCCCAGTGCCCCCAGGCCGATGCCCATAACACCTCCCACCAGCGAAAGCAACATCGCCTCGATGAGGAACTGCCACAGGATGTCCCGCCGCCGCGCCCCCACCGCCTTGCGCAGCCCGATCTCCCGCGTGCGCTCCGTCACCGAGACGAGCATGATGTTCATAATCCCGATGCCGCCCACCAGCAGACTTATGCCCGCGATTGCGCCCAGGAAAACCGTCAGCACGCCGGTAATCTGACCGAAGACATTAATAATATCGGCCTGGCTGACGATGGAGAAATCGTCCTCATCGCTGAATTCAATGCCGTGCCGTTCACGCAGGATGGCCGCGACCTGCTCGGCCGCTGCGTCAATGCGGTCATCGCTGCTCGCCTGGATGATGATGAGTGAGACCTTGTACTCACCGGAACGACTGCGAGACGGAAAAAGGCGAGTTTGGGCCGTCGCCAGGGGGACCAGAACAGTATTGTCCTCATCCCCCATCTGAGATCCCCCCTTCTCTTCCAGCACGCCGATGATGCGAAAGGGAATCCCGTTAATCTTCACCATCTGCTCCAGTGGATAAGGATTGTCAGGAAAAAGCTCTTCCACAACGGTCTTTCCCAGCAGGGCGACCCGTGCTCGGCTGTTCATATCCTCCTGATCGAAGAACATCCCCATCTCCACAGGCCAATTGCGCACGTTGGAGAAAACGGGGGTAACGCCCAGCACCTGAGCCACCGTATCTCGTTTTGCGGTGGCGACCGATGTCGAACGGATTTCCTCAGGAGAGATGGCCGCCACGTCAGGGGCGCGAATAGGGTCGCGCAGCGCCTCCACATCCCCGTTGGTCAACTCAGCCATGCTGCCGCCGCCCATGCCGGGCGGCCCCGCATTGTCCATCGAACCGGGCATGACGAAGAGCAGGTTGGAACCCATGCCCCGGAACTGCTCCTCGATGTAAACCGAGACCCCCTCACCCGCCGACATCAGTGTGATGACCGCACCGACGCCGATGATGATGCCCAACATTGTGAGAGCTGCTCGCAATTTGTTGGCTGCGAGGGCACGGAAGGCCAGGCGCATGCTCTCCAGGATGTTCACGCTTCCTCACCTCCCGCCACAGCCACCAGTGGCTCCGCCACCATCTCATTGTGAGTGATCAACCCATCGTGCAGATGCACGATTCGCCCGGCGTGTCGTGCAATCGTCGAATCGTGCGTCACCACCACCACCGTGATCCCACGCTCCCGATTCAACCCCTGCAGCACCGCCATCACCTCGGCCCCCGACTTGCTGTCCAGATTCCCCGTCGGCTCGTCTGCCAGAATGATGGCCGGGTCGTTCACCAGCGCTCGCGCAATCGCCACCCGCTGCTGCTCGCCCCCGGAGAGTTCCGTGGGTGTGTGCTCTATGCGGTCCGCCAGCCCCACTGCCTCCAGCGCCTGCCGCGCCCGCTTCCGCCGCTCGGCCCGTCCCACTCCCGCGTAGACCAGCGGCAGCATCACGTTCTCGAAGGCAGTCGTGCGCGCCAGCAGGTTGAAGGTCTGGAACACGAAGCCGATCTTGCGGTTGCGGATCGCCGCCAGGTGGTCGTCGTCGAGGCGGCTGACATCTTTACTCCCCAGCAGGTACGTGCCCGAGGTGGGCTGATCGAGACAGCCAATGATGTTCATCAATGTGGACTTGCCGGAGCCGGAGGGGCCCATAATGGCCACCATCTGCCCCGCGTTTACCTCCAGCGAAGCGCCGCGCAGGGCGTGTACCTCCACCTCGCCCATCTGATATACTTTGGTGATGTCCTGCAGTTCAATGACTGGCGATGTCACTTGCGCCTCCTTGCCCTTACGGATGCTGGAAATCGAAAGGTGTGGACTTCACCAAGACGACCACGTCGCCCTCGGAAAGACCATCGAGCACCTGAGCGACCCCCTCGTAGCGCACCCCTAACTCCACATCCACGCGCTCGACGGTGTCCCCCACCTTCCGGTTCACGTAGGTCTGTCCCGTGGTACGGTCCACACGCACTACCCAGGTGGGGATGGTCAATACGTCGGTGAGTTCTTCCACCACGATGGTCGCATTGGCAGTCATATCGGCGCGGACGGGTGCATCGGTGGGCGACAGCCTGATAGTCACCTCGTAGTAGACGACCCCACCCTCAAACGTGGCCGCCGGCGCAATTTTCTCGACGGTGCCAGCGATGGCAGTGTCCGGGAGTGCATCGAGCGTCACCTCAGCGGTCTGCCCCTCTACCAGCCGCCCCACGTCCATCTCGTCCACGCTGACGGCGATGCGGAAGTCGGAGGTATCGAGCAAGGTAATGGCCGGCAGCCCGGTCGCGGCCATCTCATTGGCGGTTACGTTGACCGCCGCGACGACGCCGTCGAAGGGAGCAAGCAGCGTGGCCTTCTCCAAATCGTTGTGGGCCTTTTCCAGGCCCAGTTCCGCCGCATCCACGTCTAACTGGGCAGCCTCGATATCCGCGTCACTGGCCCCTTCTAGCAATTTATCAAGATTATCCTGAGCCTGCTGCAGCGCGTGGTAGGCGCGGGTTACCTCGTTCCGAGCGGTAGTCAGTTGAAATTCTGAATTCTCGACCGCCCGGTTGTACGCACCCAGCGCATCCAGGTAGGCGTTGTGGGCCATCTCCGTCCACTTGTTGCTCTCGCCCAAACGCGCAACCATATCTTGATACGTGCGATAGGTCTCATCTCGGGCATAGGCGGCCGCCCGCACCTCATCGCCCACCGAAACGCTGTGTTCCGTCAGGGTCAGATTTGACTTGGCCGCCTCATAAGCCGCCGCCGCGTCGCTGACGGCGGCACGCGCCACTTCGACGTCCGCCTCGTCCGGCGGCTCCTGCAGCCGTTCGAGTCGCAGTTGAGCCGCACGGAGGCTGATCTCCGCCTGCTGCACGGCGAACTCCAGGTCAGTGGTACCTAACCGCGCCAGCACCTCGCCAGCCTCGACTGTGTCTCCCACCTCTACCGCCACCTCAGCGACCCGACCAGGCAGATCGAAATCCAGGCCCACACGGGCCTGTGGCTCGACGCTGCCGCTGGACGAGACGGCCACGAGGATCCTGCCCCGTTCCACGACGGCGGAGCGGGTCTCGTCCTCCGGCTGTTGCGCCTGCCGCATCCGCCAAGCGACCCCACCAATGACCACCGCGATGACGACGGCACCAAAAATCACGTAGATCGTAGTACGTTTCATCGTTTCCTCTCCATTTGTGACCAAAGTCCAAAGATGACCGGGGTCATATTATAGGCAACACGAGGGAAATGTCAAGGGGAAAGATGCAGAATGGAGGATGCAAGAAGCAAGTATTAAACCAACGCCATCTTACGCAACCGCGCCGGCAGTAGCGGCGCTAGCAACGCCCACTCCTCCGGTGTGAGGGCACGCATGAGTACTAACCCCACCAGGTAGACAATCAGGCTTGTCAAGAGCGCCAGCGGGAGATTGTAAGATGCCAGTGCCAAGGCCACGGCGCCCATCATCAGACCGACCAACGCGGGCCGGCCCAACGCTCGAACCCACCCCACCGACCCTAGGCGACGGCGCAGGTCGGCATAGAACAGCAACACCAGCAAGAATTCACCGGCAATGATAATCCACGCGGAGGCAACGTAGCTGAACGCCTGCACAAAGAGCAAATTCGCCGCTACGGTGAAGACTACGCGCACGCCAGAGGCCAGGAACACGTAGCGCTGGCGATTGAGAGCGATGAGCACGTAGTTGGTCAGGCTGTTGATCCAGCCGAAAAGGATAGACCAGACCAGGAACCGCAAGACTATCGCACCATGAGGGAGAAATGCCGACCCACTCAGCAGCCCCACAAGTGATGTCGCCAGGAGGGTCACGAACATGGCCGCCGGCAGCGCGATCATTATCAGCAATTTCACTGACAAACAGTATGACCGTTGTAATCCCTGCAAGTCCTGCGCTGCCTGGCGCGACATCACCGGGAAGACAGCAAAGGTGAACATTGCCGGGATGATATTGAGTGCATCCACCCACTTGCGGGCCGCGTCGTACCAGCCCGCGGCCGCGTCGCCTTGCAGGTACTGCAAGAAAAAGCCGTTGATGCCGAAGAAGAGCGCCTGTAACAGCAGCGCGACCATCAACGGCCAACTTTCGGCCAGCATCGTGCGCTGGAGAGACCAGTCCATACGCCCACGCCCGCGTGGCAACCCGGCCCAGATCAACCGCCGGGCCAGCAGCGCCAGCATGGTCAGCGTCGCCACGTTCGTCAGAATCGAAGCCCCTGCCAGCCCCACAATCCCCAGCCCTCCGACCAGCGCCAGCACGCCCAGCGTAACCTTGACGATGGTCGTCACAGTCTGAATAGCGGCGGGAACCTCGTGCTTCTCGAAGGCACGGAAGAGCACCGTCAGGCCGTTCGCAATACTCCCCGGCAACAGGCCCACATAGAGCAGGACGACTGCCCAGACTGTCTCGCCGACCAGAGGTGTGCCTAACGCCTGCCGTCCGGCCAGGAAACTGCCCAGCAGCGGAATCGCCGCCACAAAGAGCAGCAGCCGCAGCACCGTTGAGTTGGCGAAATATCGGCGTGCGCGGGTACGGTCTCGGGCCACTTCACGCATCAGATGCATTTCCAGCCCGAAATTGGCCATGATATCGAACCAGCCGTAGATGATCACCGCCGTGAAGTATCTTCCATTCCCCACTGGCCCCAGGATGCGGGCCATCAAAGCGGCGAAGGCCATGTCAATCGCCCGGTTGAAGAGATTAAGGATGATGGGGGCGATGGAGTTCTTCGCCACCCGCCTGACGGTACTGGCGTCGTCTTCCTCGCGGTAGAAGAAGCGCCACAGGTAGAGGCCCGCCAGGAAGAGCACCACCATTCCGGCGATGAAGCTGATGAAGGCACCCACCTTCACACTATCGGGGCTGTACTTGAAGCGTACGGTCCACGCGCCAGGCGAAAGCAACACGCCCCGGAAGTTGTCATCCACGCGATAGATCTCGACCTGCTGCTCGGCCTCTTCGCCACTCCCCTGCGGCCGCACGAAGGCCTTCCAGCCGGGGAAGTAGGAGTCAGCCAGCACGAGCCAACTCGGTTCGGAGACGGTCGCGTCCACGAACACTTCGTTGATGGTGTAGCTGGATACTCGTTGCTCGATACTGGACGCTGGTTGCGCAGCGCCGGTATCCGACACCGAGGTTCCAGCATCAAGGATCACATAGTTGCGGAGGTCGTAGAATTGCACAGCGGTGCCAAAGTCCTCGGTCTCCAGCGTCGCCGAGGCCGGCAGCGTGAAGGCACGGGGCATCGCACCGAGGTTCTCGTACACCCGCACCGCCTCGTCCTGGTAGACCAGTTGGTACTTGGGGCTTTCGATCTCCACCTCGGTGATGACGTACTTGACGTTGAGCAGATCGGTGAGGGGACTATCGAGGCTCGACAGATTATGGAAGGAGGCGATGAGGTTGTACAAGGTCTCGTTCTGCGGCTCAATGAGCGCCATGTAATCGCGGTACTGAGCGGTGAAGAGCGAATCGTAGCCATTAACGGCCTGAAAGCCATAGAACATGCCCACGTTGGGATTCATCGTCTTGGTGGTGCCGGGCGGGGTGAAGGTGGCGTAGCGCCAGAGGGAAGTGTCTTGTTTCAAGAACTCGATCACCGGCGGGGTGTAGTCCAACAGCGCCGGGTTCACCGCAGGGCCAAAGCCCGCGCCGAAGGAGACGAGGTCCAGCACCAGCAGTCCCACCACCAGGAACTCCCACACAGGCCTGCCCTGAGCATGGTCGAAGGGCCGGCGGCAGACAAAGATCGGGCAGCGACTCACACGCAGGACGATGCCGGTTCCCATCAGCAACAACCCAAAGAGCGCCACCCACTTGAACTCGTAGGAGTAAAAGGCGCGATGATCGGGGAAAGCCGCCGGAGCCTTCGCCAGCGAGAGGAAGACCCGCTCCACCAGCGGCTCGATCTGGGCGAAGAAGACCCGGCTGAGGGCCAGGCCGACCAGCGTGGCGAGCCCGCCCCAGAAGGCCAGCGCAGCGAGCAAGGATACCGGTGAGAAGGAAGCCTGGAGCAGAAGCAGATTGCAGATTCGAGATGGCAAACTCGAGATTACGCGTTGTGTGTTGCGTGTTGCGTATTGCTCCCTTGCTCCCTTGCTCCCTTGCTCCTTTGCCCCTCTGCTCTTCTGCACCGCCTCCACCCCAAACCCCGCCAACACGGCCACTGCGACCGTGAGCGGAAAGACCCAACGGAAGGGGGAATGGGACTGTTCGAGACCCGGTAGCACGTAGACCAGGGCATAAACCGGCGTGCCGAAGATGCAGCCGAGGGAAAACAGAGCTAACAATGTGAAGAAGGGGATGTGCGGGTGACGGAACCAACTAACCAACCAACCAGCCAACTTCCTCGTTCGTTTGTTCGTTCGTTGGTTGATTAGCACCGCAATGACCGCCAGGAACAGCGGCAACAGGCCCAGGTAGGCACCGCCCTCGACATAGTTCTTCATGCCCCAGTCAATGTACTGCCCATTGTCGAACGTCAGCGCGGGAGCCCATTGCCAGTTGAAGAGATCGAAGTAGCCATGGTGGACTGGATTGCCAAAGAAGTTGGGAATGGCAAACGTGATCAGCCGCCGCTTGGGATAGGCCCACCCCAGAACCTGCTCCAGGCTCGCCGCCGCTTCGCCGCTACGGAAACTGCCGGCGTTCACCTCCAGGAACGGCACGAACTGCACCGCGCCCAGCGCTAGGCCCAGTGCCAGCATCACGATGAGCCAGGAGGCCGGGCGACGGCAGCCCACCAGCCGACCAACCAACCAACTAGCCAACCGGTTCTTGTTGGATAGTTGGTTAGTCGGCTTGTTAGTTGGTTGGGTGATGAGACGCCACAGCGCGTATGCTCCCGTCACCAGCAGCGCGAAGTACGTATTCTCCCCGTGACCGGCCAGCATCTGACAGCCCAGGCCCAGCGCTCCCAGGAGCACCCACGGCAGCGCCGCCGGCCGCCGACCCAGCGCCGGTCGTTGCTGCACGATCAACTCGACCATCGCCAGGATGAACGGCAGCCACGATGCAGCGGCGATGAGCATGGGGTGCGGGACCGACGAGACGAGCATAAAACCGCTGAACTGAAAGGTGATCCCGGCGATCAGCCCTCCCAGCCGGCGGATGCCTAACACGCGGGCGAAGAGGTACGCGAAGATGCCGGCCAGCCCCAACTGCAGCCAGGCGAAGACCCCGTAGGCCCGCCACAGCGGGAGGACGTAGAAAACAATACTCAGGGGGTAAAGGGCCGAGTGCTGGCCGTTGGCCAGGAAAGGATGACCGGCGAAGATATAGGGGTCCCAGAGAGGCAATTCACGGTTGTGGATCGCTTCCAAGATGAAACGTTTCCAGGCATAATTCTCCAGGATCAGATCGACAACCAGGTGATTGTGAGGATATGAGACCCCTAGCTCAGGCGTTGCTGCCCGATACGGCTCGAAGCGGAAGAGCGCGTCGAGCGGCAGCAGCGTCTTGGGTCCCAAGACCACCGGCGCGAGCAGCAGCAGGGGCAGCAAGAGCAGCAAAATGAGGATGCCCACGTCGGGCAGTGCTTTGCGGATCATATCCAGCCGTCTGACGTCGCTGACGACACACCGCCTGAAGAGCCAGTGCTGGGCAGGTTGCAGCCCAGCGCCGTCTGTTCACGACGGCGTACCTGGCAACCGGTCACTTGGCCGCAGGCGGTGATGCCGCCAGCGCACCTCCCACACCCGCAGCGCCGCTTCGGTCTTGACCAACATCGTCATCTTCGAGTGGCCAACACGCCGGTCCTCGAAGCAGATGGGAATTTCCAGCACGCGATAGCCCAGCCGCTCGGCCACGTAGGCCATCTCGACCTGGAAGACATAGCCCTGCGAGCGGATGCGGTGCAGACCGAGACCCTGCAACGTCTCCCGACGCCAGCACTTAAACCCCGCGGTGGCGTCCTTGACCTTGCACCCCAGGATCAGCCGGGTGTAGACGCTGTTAGCCCACCAGGAAAGCAGCCAGCGGCCCCAGCCCCACTGCTCGTCCGTCCCACCGCCCCGAACGTAGCGGGATCCCACAACCACATCGTAATCTTGGACATGCTCGAGAAATTGGGGGATATAACTGGGGGAATGGGAAAAGTCACAGTCCATCTGGACGATGAAATCGGCGCCGTGTTCCAAAGCCCAACGGAACCCATCTATGTAAGCCCGACCCAGACCACGCGGGCCGGTGCGGTGCAACACGTGTACCCGACCCAAGTACTGAGCAGTTAACTCGTCGGCAATGCGACCGGTGCCATCGGGCGATTCATCATCCACGATCAGAACATCCAAAGTGGAGATGCCCAGGCCAAACAGTGCCTCGGTCATAGGCCCGACATTTTCGGCCTCGTTGTAGGTGGGGACGACAACAGTCAATTCCACTGGAATACCTAACCACAGAAAAAACCGGCCAGATGCAGGGCCTGGGTTACAGGCCTGTCAGCCGGGGTCTGGACTGTTTGTGGCCCAATCTGCGCACCTAACCCGCGCGTTGAGTTTCAACGATAGCCTGTTTCAAGTCCGCCAGACTGCCAAAGGAGTGCGCTGACGACTTGAGCACCCCCATGGTGACATCCAAGTGCGGCAACCCCGAATCAGGGTTCGCTTGCTTGGCCTCCCAGTCTACACGAGGGTAGAAAAAGGCCATCGCTTCGTTCAGCCGCACCTCAAGGGCACGCTGAACGCGCTCTACCCTGGCCAGTCTCATAACGACGCAGAAACCTGTATCGTTCAAATGGCCCACAAATGCATGGGGATCGCAGCTCTCGTTCACAACGTGGCTCAGCATCAGCGCCACGGCACGTACCACATCATCTCGCGCCACAAAGCCATAGGTTTCGGCAAACTCATCCAGCCCATGCAGTCCTACGGAGAGCACCGCCCAGTCAGAACAGCCCAGCAGTTCGCGCAAGCGCTCATCAAGCAGTAACACAGAGGGTAGACCCGTGATGGGATGAGACAGCGGCCCAAGTCTAGAACGGCGCAGCACATTGCGCACCCTCAAGCGCAGTTCCTGAACATCGAATGGCTTGGTGATGTAGTCGGCAGCGCCTAATCCCAACCCCATCAATTTATCTCCTCGTTGGCGTCTCTCGGTCAGGAAAATAACTGGGACGTGTTCGGTGCGCCGATGAGCACGCAGGTGACGACATACTTCATAGCCATCAATATCCGGCAGGCGGATGTCCAGCACAACGAGGTCAGGGGTAGTCTTCTCTATGAAGGCCAAAGCGTCCTCCCCCCACCCTACCGCGGTAACCTGATAGCCCTGCGCCTCAAAGTACGAAGTCAACATTCCAGCCGTGTTCACCTGATCCTCCACGATGAGGATATGAGGAGCTTCCGCCATATTTTTTTCACCTTCCCCCAGAACACATGAGAAACGAATCTATCGGCACATCTACCCTATTGGCTCCTTGTAGATGGCGAACGTGCAGGTCTCCCCGCCCACAGCTACACACTCGACCTCCTCCACCCGGAACTTGAGCCCACCGCTGACCCAGTGTAGCGCTTCCTCCAGTAGCCCTTTGGCCGCGAAGCAGATTGGCCGGTCGGCCGTGCGGCCCCAGCAAACTGGACATAGGTGTATAATATAGACGTAATGGTCACCACGGTCCTCGACGGTGCTCTTCTGGTCACTGAACTGGCTGAAGACCTTCGCCATCGCCGGGAGGCCGGCCTTGAGCTTGGCGCCCAGTGGCAGCACCTTAAAAGCCAAGTCGCTGACCCCGACCATGGCGCCCATCTTCTGCCCGCCTCGGGCAAAGCCAACCCGTCCGGCCCGCAACTGGAGCCCGCGCCCCCCGCGCGCCCCATACATCTCCTCCAGCGCCCCCATCAGAGCCGAGAAGTCCGCAAAGTCGAACTCCTTTTTCAAGTTAGCAGGCGGGTAATTGTCAATCAGATGTGATAGACCAGCCAGGTTGAGGATGGCATTTAGGCCGTTTCTTCCCATGACTTCTTCCATCGCTTCGAGGGTGAAGCGAACAATCATATTGGTGTAGTAATAACCACTTGGTTCAATCCGCGCCACTTTATGGCCTCCTTCTGGTGTTTCGTCTACTACTAGGCTTCCAGAATGTCAGCCAGGTCTTCGGACGCACGGCGCATATCCAGAAAGAGCAGGCCCAGCTTGGTCTGTTGACGGGCCAGCACGGTCAAGACAGCCTCCTCACCAACGGCACGAAGAACGACATAGCCGTTCTCTCCCTTCACGTACACCTCGTCCAATATGCCGCGTCCCAACTCGCCAGCAATGCGCTCACCCAAAGAAAGCATTGCGGCGGACATTGCGGCGACCCGATCCTCTTCCACGCCCGTTGGGAGAGAAGAGGCCATCGTGAGTCCATCTACGCTCACGACAGACGTAGCCTCTACATCTGGCGTGTTCATCTGCAGCTCCTGTAGCCGCCTTACCAGTCGCTCAGTTCGGGACCTCTCTGCCATTACTGCCTCCCTGATGTTTCCTTGGTGCTGATGCCTTGAGTCGCATGGGTGTGAGACTACCACATGTAGCACAGATTGTCAAGCGAACGGCGTTATTTTACGGCGATTTGGCAAAAAGGGCAAACCCGTGCATGAGCAAGATCCCGAAGCAGAGCAACTGTGCGTGCGCACCAGCCACGGTTTGCCCGTTCACCCGCAACCACCATTGTGGGGGCATCCCAGGCAAGGCGATGCTTACAAAGGGCTTGCCTTTCGATGTGCCTGCTGGTACAATAACCACAAGAGCGGGCGTCCTTTCTAATCGGGCTGTGGGCCATGCAAGTTGCATCCCCACGTTGCCCGCCCTGCTCTCAGACGGTCAGGAGGACGTATGAGTACGCCGCTTGTCTCCAGTGAACAACTCGAGATAATCATTCGCCAGATGCCGCACGGTTTCACGATCCTCGATTTTGCGGATGCCTTTGAGGAGCAATTCCCGCATCTCTGGCGTAGGCTGGTGGAGCGATATGGCCTCTACGGGTCTGGCACCCGCTATTCGGCGCTGACTTATCTGAGCAACCGGCTCAGCGCCTACTCCAGGCGGAAGCGGCCGGGGTTGCTGGAACCGACGCCGGTGGGATGGAAGCCGGAGGAGGGGCGCTATCTGCGGCGCACCACGGCTCAGGAACGGCAACACTTTGGCAGCCCCTGGATCGTTATTTACCGCCGGCGACGAACCAAAGAGGACACCGGCGCGACGGAGCGAGCCACGTCAGAATAGGAGATGCTTGATGAAGGCGATGCTTCTATGTAAACCCAGACCGGCCGAAGAACAACCGCTGGAATTAACGGAACTGCCACTGCCGGAACCCGGCCCCGGTGAGATTCGCCTGGCCGTGCGGGCCTGCGGGGTCTGCCGCACCGATCTGCACACGGTGGAGGGCGACCTGGAGTTGCCTAAACTGCCGCTGGTTCCGGGCCACCAGATCGTGGGCCTGGTGGCAGCGCAGGGAGTGGGTGCGACGCGCTTTGCGGAGGGGCAGCGGGTGGGGGTACCCTGGCTCTACCGCACCTGCGGCGCGTGCGAGTTCTGCCGGCGGGGGCTGGAGAACCTGTGTGAGAACGCGCAGTTCACCGGCCTCCACGCCGACGGCGGCTACGCTCAAGGCATGGTCGTCCCCCAGGACTTCGCCTACCCCATCCCAGAGGCTTTCTCCGACGTGCAGGCCGCGCCGCTTCTCTGCGCCGGCATCATCGGCTACCGGGCACTGCGGCTGAGCGAGGTGCAGCCCGGCCAGCGACTGGGGATGTACGGCTTCGGAGGTTCGGCCCACGTCACCATCCAGGTGGCCCGCTACCAGGGCTGCCAGGTCTACGTCTTCACCCGCAGCGAGGGTCACCAGCGGTTGGCACGGGAACTGGGCGCCGTGTGGGTGGGTCGCGCGGAGGACACACCCCCGGCCAGGATGCACTCTAGCATCATCTTCGCCCCGGCGGGCAGGCTCGTGCCGGAGGCGCTGCGGGTGCTGGAGCGGGGTGGCACGCTGGCGCTGGCCGGGGTGACGATGACCCCCATCCCCGAAATGGACTACGAGCTGCTCTACTGGGAGCGGACGGTGCGCAGCGTGGCCAACTTTACCCGGCAAGACGCCGAGGAACTGCTACAGGTCGCTGCCGAGATCCCCATCCAGACCACGGTGCAGACCTTCCCTCTGGAGGCAGCCAACGAAGCCCTCCTGGCCCTCAAGCGCAGCGAGATTGACGGGACGGGGGTGCTGGTGGTAGAACAACAGATTGCAGGATAGTAACGGAAGCATTTGCCCTGGTCCGTCAGGGCCAACGAGCCTTTGGAGCAGACAACACCGGCGAAATTGGACACCCACTGCGCGTTTCAAATGCGTGGGAGGTTGTTGAACGGCAGGGCTACTTTGCCCAGAAGGATGCGCTGGCGTACTTGAATCCGCCGTCGGGAAGCAACGCGACGACGACACCACGCGCCAGTTTCCGGGCCACCCGCAGCGCGGCAACCACCGCCGCCCCGGCCGAGATACCCACGAAAAGCCCCTCCTGGCGAGCCAGCCAGCGGGCCATCGCCTGCGCCTCCTCGGTGTTTACCTCGACGATGCGATCCACGAGACCGGGATTGTAAATGGCCGGGACCTCTGCTGTGGCCAGGTGCTTCAGGCCCGCGATGCCGTGCTGAGCGCTATCGGGCTGCACGCCGATCAGTTGGACTGTCGGTGACCGCTCCCGCAGGTAGCGCCCTGTGCCCATCATCGTCCCGCTGGTGCCCAGACCGGCCACAAAGTGGGTGATTTTCCCTTCCGTCTGTTGCCAGATTTCGGGACCGGTGGTGGTGTAGTGGGCCAGCGGGTTGGCGGGATTGCTGTACTGGTCGGCGTGAAAGTACCGGTCGGGCTCGGCGGCCACCAGCTCCTGGACCAGGTGGCGCGCCCCATCTATTCCAGCAGCAGGGTCAGTGAGAGTCAGTTGTGCCCCGTAGGCGCGCAGGATCTGTACCCGCTCTGGGCTGGCGTTGGCGGGCAGCGTCAACTGGACCGGGAAGCCCAGCGCCGCGCCGAGCATAGCGTAGGCGATGCCGGTGTTGCCGGAGGTGGCGTCAATCAGCGTCTTCCCGGGGGCCAGCGCACTGGTCCGCATTGCCTCCCGGACAATGGAGAGGGCCGCGCGGTCCTTGACCGAGCCACCGGGGTTCAATCCCTCCAGCTTGGCATAGAGCGCGACCGTGGGGGGCAGCGTGCCGATCACGCGGACCAGTGGCACCAGTGGCGTCCGCCCGACCAGGGATGTGAGGGGTGGGTATGAACTGTCGCGTGCGGAAAGCGGGGCCACGGACGCCCGGTCGCGCGGCGGAGAGATGGCGAGAGGCCCCAGGGGGTCAATGCGTTGCGTCCGGTCGTGCGTCTGTATCATCGGTTTCTCCTCCCAAAGCATGCGATCTCCAGGCCGGGGATACAAAAAAGCCAACCTCGCTCACCGGCGAGGCCCTCGAGGTCCTGCGAGGGCGCTCCGCCTGACTCGGTTGGCCTGGAAGGAGACGCGCGCGTCCAGAGTCGAGGCGGCTAACGCCCTCGCTCCAGACAGACGCAACACAAGTGACGCGCAATTACAGCACTCATACCTGAACGCTATTATCTCACAGTCCGGCAAATCCGCAAGTTGGATCAAGGGGCGAGACTTGCGGCTGCTAGCTGGCCGGGCAGCGCAGCGGGGAGCCTAAGCTCAAAGTCCCCATCCCGGGGACGTCACACGCGGTGGATGGCCGCTTTTCCGTACCGTTCTGCGCTCAAGACGCCCCCGAGACGGTGGCTACGAGCTCGGGAAACGATCTACGCTGCTCAGGCTGAGTAGTAACACCAAATCAACAGATACGCGGGAGTAGCTCTCCCACAGGCATATCCACCACGCGCCGGCCGCCGATGGTGGTGCGAGCCAGGACCATCCCTGGATGCTCCTCGGTGACGACGCCGATGCGGGCCGCCTCCTGCCCTTGTGGGTGTGCTTGCATCGCCTCCAACGCTTGCGCTGCCTCCTGCGGCGGGACAAAGGCCACCAGCTTGCCCTCGTTGGCCACCGTCAGCGGGTCAAAGCCCAGCATCTCGCAGGCCGCCGCCACCGGGGGGCGCACGGGCACGGCCGCTTCCTCGATCTCGACACCGACCTGCGACGTCTCGGCCAGCTCGTTCAGCGCCGCCGCCAGCCCGCCCCGGGTGGGGTCGCGCAGGCAGTGGGTGTGCGGGGCGGCTGCCAACAGCGCCTCCACCAGCCCGTTCAGCGGGGCGCTGTCGGAGAGGAGCTCGGTCTCGAACTCCAGCCCCTCCCGCTGGCTGAGGACGGCGATGCCGTGATCGCCCACCGTGCCGCTCAGGAGCACCACGTCGCCGGGCCGCGCCCGGTCGGGGCCAATCTCCACCCCCTCCGGCACCACCCCCACGCCGGCCGTGTTGACGTAGATGCCGTCTCCGTGCCCCTGTTCGACCACCTTCGTGTCGCCTGCCACGACCTGCACGCCCACTGCACGGGCCGCCTCCGCCATCGAGCGCACCACCCGCTCCAGCAAGTCCATCTCCAGCCCTTCCTCCAGGATGAACCCGGCCGTGAGCCACAGGGGATGCGCGCCGCTCATCGCCAGGTCGTTGACCGTGCCGTGGACGGCCAGCGAGCCGATGTCGCCGCCGGGGAAGAAGAGGGGCCGGACGACGAAGGAGTCGGTGGAGATCGCCAAGTGCTGATCGCCCATCGCTAATCGCAGGACGGTGGAATCGGCCAGTTGGCGCAGGTAGAGATTGTCCAGCGGGGCAGCAAAGACCTGGCAGATCAGGTCGTTCATCATCTTGCCGCCCGCGCCGTGGGCCATGCGGATGACGTGTTCTTTCATGTAGGTGAGACTCCTGATTCTGCCCGCCTGGGTGCGGCTGTCGCCGAAGCGGGCGTGGTTGACCCAGCCCCGCACCGACTCAGTGACCCGTTCCAGCGGCAGCGCGCCGCCAGCAGTTAGAATCATTTCGCTTGATCTGCAACCTTTTGGCCCCAAAGTTGAGCAGGAACCCTACCTTATAGCCAGATGCTTTGAGGTTCGGTGGTTTCAAAACCGTAGAACCACTGAAGAGGTTGCCGGGATCGAGGCTGAAGCGGTACGCGCAGCGGACGAGTAGGCGATCGTTGATGTAGGAGCCGCCGCGCACCACCGCACGGTTGGGGGCCCCCCCTCTGGATTGTTCAAGTCGGCCTCATTTCTACCATAATCCCGCTAATTGTCAACCCAGCGCGTGAGGCACCACTCCAAAACGTTGCCGCTCAGGTCCAGGCAGCCGTAGGGAGAGTCGCCGGCCGGGAAGATACCCACGGCGGAGGTAGTGCCGATGCCGGTCTGGTCATAGTTGGCCCGATCGGGTCGTCCACGTCCAACTCGCCGGTGGCCGGGTCCACGCCAACGCCGGGGCGGGGGTCCCCCAGCACGGCCAGGGTGCGGGCGGCGGCGGCACATTCGCGGGGGGTCAGTGCTCCGGTCTGGAGCAGGTCGCCCAATCGCTCTATCACTCGCCTGTCGGCCTCAAGGCGGCCCTGTAAGGCGCGGCGGTAGAGCATGAACAAGTCACCGGCCGGCCAGGCGGCGCGCCAGTCCTCGGTCATCGGGTGGTCGGGAGGCGGGGCAGGTACCAGCCGGCTCAGGATCGCATCCAGACGTTCAGGGTCAAAGTTTCTGAAGCACAGGTGCTCACCCAGCAGCATCACTGGTTCGCGCCAGCGGTCGCTGCGGTCCACACGCTCCCGCACCTGACGCGCCGGTTCGCGCAGGCGGCCCAGGTAGCGCCCGGCCCGGTGGCTCCCTCGCCTTTCGCGGGCTTGATGCAAAGCGAGGCCAGCATCTGGTGATGCCAGCCTCGCGATTTGTGGTGGAGATGGCGGGAATCGAACCCGCGTCCGAAGAATTCGACCAGGGACCTCTACAAGCTTAGTCAGCCTTTTACTTCTCGTCCAGGGAGTCGCCGCCGACCGCGCTACACCCGGACCTAGCCGATGGGAGCCGAGACTCCCGCTTGAGCACCCTTATCGGCGTCGGAGCGCCGCACGCCAGCTCTCTGACGCCCGACCCCCGGCCTGCCGGCGTGAGACCGGGGCGGACGTGACCGTCTGTGCAGTCAGTTTGTCCTTGGGCCGGATTAGGCTGCCATTGGAGCAGCCGCCACCGCGGCCTGAGGAACAGGAATCCAAGTGTTGTTGGCACTTTGGAATGTGTGCTCCGTTGTTAACGGGGGCAGAGCACCCCGGCTTGCCATCCGTGGTAAGCCTTCTCCGTCGAAGCCTGTCATCCCCACTTTCAGTATCCCCGGGCAGATCGAGCCCGTTACAACATGGCTTGCGGCCCAGGCTTCAACGATTATATTATAACACGCATTGGCTACTTGACAAGGCCCGACACCCAAGAGGGGGACTACCTCGCAGATAAAAAGAAGAAATCAGCGTGCATCTGCGTTTATCCAAACATTGAGCCCCACTGTCGTCGTTCTCGAGAGCATGCTCTCTAGATTTTCAAACGGGACCGATTCCGGGTCACTGAAGTAGTCGAAGTAATCAGCCCAGCTCAGGCCATCAGCCCAGCTCAGACCATCAGCCCAGCTCAGGCCATCGGCCCAGCTCAGACCATCAGCCCAGCTCAGACCGTCGCCCCTACACAGGCCATCAGCCCAGCTCAGGCCATCAGCCCAGCTCAGACCATCAGCCCAGCTCAGACCGTCGGCCCAGCTAAAGCCATCGGCCCAGCTCAGACCATTGAGCCAGGCGAAGACGTCGGCCCAGCTCAGACCATCGGCCCAGCTCAAACCATCGGCCCAGCTCAAACCATTGGCCCAGCCGAACTCGTCAGCAGGGAGCCCGAACGTGCCTGTCTCGGGGTCATAGACTGTCCAGCCTCGGTAATGCTCCTCGCCAGCCAAGTCGAGTTCGATATCCATCCCCTGGTTGGCTTCGTCCATAATATCGGTGAAGACGGCATCGGGCGCCCAGACGCGGCCTGCTCCTTGTTGCCAGAGACTATATGCCCCCAGGTGCGGACGCGCGGTCATCATCAACCGAGCTTTCACTTGATCGGGTGTCAGCTCTGGGTGCTGGCTGAGCATCAGGGCCGAGACGCCGGAGACCATAGCTGACGACATAGAGGTGCCCGCCATCTCGAAGTAGTGGCCACGGACTCGATTTTCGGGGTGTTGCTGGCCCAGGTAGGTGCGTGCTCGCATCAGTGAGATGACGTGGGCGCCAGGCGCAATCAGATCGGGCTTGACGAAAGCATCGCAGGTGGGACCGGCGGCCGAGAAATCTGGGATGTAATCATCGCTGAAGTCCTCAGGCGTGCGGTTGTCGCTAAAGGCACCGACAGTGATGATGTAGGGGGTGTTGCCCGGCACGCCGATACTGAATGGGGCGGGGCCAGAGTTACCCGCGCTCGCGACCACTACAATACCTGCCTGCCAGGCCGCCATCGTCGCCAGATTCAGGGGGTCAACCCAGTAGGGAGCGCACACCGATGCGTGCATCGAGACGTTGAGCACGCGGACGTTGTACTCATCCTTGTGCTGCACGACCCAATCAATTCCCTGGAGCACGTCGGCGTAGGTGCCCGTCCCTGTCTCGTCCAACACACGCACGGCCACCAGGTTGGCCGCTGGCGCGATGCCCCGGTACTCACCGTCCCTGCGCTCATATTCACTATTGCCCACAATGCCTGCAACGTGGGTCCCGTGGCCATTAGGGTCTCTTGGCGACCGGCGCAATCGCCGTCCCTCGTACAGCTTCCCGGATAGCACGTCGTAGTAGGCCAGGATACGATTGCCCCTGCTGTCCGGCGGCCGGTACAAACTCCTAATGGTGGGGTCAATCCCGGTATCAAGAAGAGCCACAGTGACGCCCGCTCCCAGATTACCGGCTTCCCACACCTCTCTGACCCCGATGGCCTTGGAGAACTCCACGTCAACCCGCTTGCCTGAGGTCTCCACCGAACGGTCCGGCGTCACGCGGACCACGCCGGGGGTCTCGGCCAAGCGAGCCAGAAAAGTCTGGGGAACCTCGGCCACTACCGCGTTGATGATGCCCACTTCAGCGGTGACGAGACCACCGTTGGCACGCACGGCTGCCGCCGCATCCTCGACGCTGGTGCCCTGCACGATGACGCGCACTGAAGATGCCGACGCAGTGACAGGTGCCGCGCCGGTCAGCGTCACCACCAGTAGCGTGCACAGGACCAAAAGAGTGACTGCGTTACGAAAACGAGTTTGTACCTTCATCTACTTCCTCCTGAACTACCCCGCCCCTGGAACAGGACGAATCAACACAACTGCATTGCCTCGACAATGGCACATTTCCACCGCACGGCGGTTGCCCTTCGACTGCGCTCAGGGCAAGCACCGCGTGCTACGTCTGCGAAGTCGCCTCCGGCGACTAGACCAGTCCGCGCAGGCGGACTTGGCAGTAGTGGCCCGCGATGCTTCAGCTACGCTCAGCACAGGCTTTCAGTCGCCGGGAAACCGAATGTGCCATTGTCAGGATTGCGGTCACTGCTATATTAGCAGATGTCAGCGCTCAAATCTATGATTTTCGTATGCAAGCTGCGTGTGAGTTTCGTGTAAAAGCGTGGTGCCACCAGGCGTGATCGGAGGTGCAGGGCGAGGTTCTTCCCTTCGACGAGCTCATGGCAGGCCGCCGCCGCGCTCGAAATGACGGCGTGGAGCAGGTCTGAATCCAAATGTGTCCTTCCCGTTCAAGATTGACTTTTGCGTCCCCTCAAGCTAAAATCGTGCTGACCGGCACACGCTTCTGGAACGTAGGAGTGACACACATCAGGGAAGCTGGGAGGTGGTGTTGTAGGCCACGCGCTCGATGAATCCATCCTCGCTCAGTTCGCCAGCGCCGTAGGCCGCCAGGTCCCCCGCGCTCACGCGGGCGCTGATCCACATATCGGCCTGGCTGCTCTGAGCTTCGCCGTGAGCGTCCGGCCGAACGGCTAGGATCGTGACCTCAACCCAAGTGAGGGAGCTGCATTCATCTACTGCCTGTTCCTGCAGGGCCAGGACGACGTCGAAGGCTGCCCATACCAATTGAGCGGCCTCGTCGGGCGTCTCACCTGGCGAGAGAGGATGTACGATCTCGAAGCAGAGCGAGCCGTCAGGGAGCAGCGCTACTGTCCCGCCCAGCCCGGCCCGGGCCAGCAGTTGCGCAGCCTTCCACTGGCAGGTCCTCTGTAGGGGCGCTCCTGAGACAGAGGCTTCACCTTGAGGGGAAGGGACTTCGGCTGAGTCCGCATCGGGGCGTGCACTTCGACTAGGCGTAGCGAGGTCCTCAGGTCGCGGGGCTTCGTTGGTGAGTTCAGCCAAACCGCTCAGCGTCGAAGGCCCGGCCCAACGAGTGGGCGCGGGCAATGGCGATGTGCTGGTGCCAGAAGGATGTGTCGCCAGCATCACCAGAGCCAGGATGATGGCGATGTCGGCGATTACCAAGATGGCGATGATTCGCTTCTGCCTTGGAGTCATCAGGTAGAGTGTAACACAGCTACGGCTACAGCACAACAGCGAGTAGAGACAACAAACGGATCGAGTGGTGGCGAGATGAGACACCTGAGCCGCGAGCAGCGCCGCGGCGTCATGAACACAATCATTGCCAGTTTCCTTCTGGGCTGGGCACCCATTCTGGGCAAAATAGCCTATACGAGCGGTGCCACGCCATACACCCTGGTTGCCCTCCGCACGCTGGTGGCAGCGCTGCTCCTGTGGTTGGTTTTTGCGTTCTTCTGGCGTCGCGAGATCGCTATCTCCTGGCGTGACCTGATCGGATGTGTCGCTGTGGGCGCAGTGAACGGCTTCGGATCGCTACTCTACTACATGAGTCTCTTACGCCTCGATGCTTCTCGTGCCTCGCTGCTCAACACCCTCTACCCACTATGGGTGGTACTGTTCCTCTTCGCTGCCGGACAGCCACTGACGCGCCTCACCTTGGCGCGCCTGACGCTCTCTACACTGGGAATTTATCTACTGACGCGCACGCGGCCAGGGGAACTGGATTGGTTGGGAGTAATGCTGATGATTGCCTCAGCGGCGACCTATGGCTGGCACCTGGTGTTAGGACAGTGGGTGCTGGCCGATGTGCCGGCGCACAAGGCAGCGCTCTACATTCTGACGACCATGGCCTGCGTGGTCGGTGTGGCACGGGCGCTGCAGGCGCGGCCAGTGGAACCTATCGTGAGCACCGGATGGGGCGCGATCCTGGCGCTGGGGCTGACGACCGCCCTATCGCGGCTGGCGATGTTCAGCGCACTGGAACGGCTGGGAGGAGTCGAGACGGCGTTAGCTGGCCTGTTGGAACTGCTGGTCAGCCTGGTGCTGGCTTTCTTATTGCTAGGCGAACGCCTGACACTTGTACAGTGGCTTGGAGGCGGGCTGCTGGTGGTCAGCCTGATGATGATGACTCGCGATCCTGGGATGCGCCTGGCAGAGGGAAACGTGCCTCTGGAGTGGAAGCAGCAGTGAGCCAGAAGGAAGGCTCACACACTGGCAGGAGAATATGGAAGGTGCTGCCCGGCAGCCGTTCCTCGTCGTATCCTGTGCTTTCCACCCAGATTCTGCCACCGTGGGCCTCGATGATACCTCGCGCCACGGTGAGTCCCAACCCCAGTCCACCGCCTTTGAACGCGGTCTTACTGGAATGGTGGCGGGCTGTATCCTCCAGCACATAGAAGCGATCGAATATGCGTTCCTGTTCCTCCACCGGAATGCCTACACCGGTATCCTGGACAGAGATGTGCACTGTATCACCAATCTGACGCCCCACGATGCGTATGTGCCCGCCGTCAGGAGTATACTTCACCGAATTACTGATGACGTTCCACAGCGCCTGATGCAGCCGCTTTTCGTCTCCGTTGAGCGCTGGCAAATCCTCCAGATCCTCAAACTCGAATTGCAGGTTCCGGGATGGGCTAAAACCCTGCACCCTCTCCACCACGCCACGTATTAGCGGCTTCAGAAGCACCGGTTCCCGGGCCAGGTCCAAACGATCGGCGTCAATGAGGGAGACGTTGCGGATTTCATCGAAGATCTGGTCAAGTCGCTGGGCGGCGTGGGCGACGCGCTGGAGAAGCTTGCGAGGGCTATCCTCTTCGCCGGGCGCATCGGGAATATCTGGGTTATTGAGCAGCATCTGAACATAACCGTAGACACAGGTCAGCGGCGTGCGTAATTCGTGGCTGGCCAAGATGATGAAATCCGATTTCACCTTCTCAATCCGTTGCAACTCGGCGTGAGCCCCCTCCAGTTCGCGGATCTTCTCCTCCAGCCGGTCCACCAATTTGCGGCTGTACTCAACCAGGTACTCATTTTTCTCCTCTGGAGACTCGATCTCCTCCCTCGCCCTTAGTAGAAAGGAACGCACCTGATCTGGGAATTCGTCCACGTCAATTGGCTTAGGGATGTAGCCGGTGCAGCCGGCGATGAGCGCCCGTTCCCTGTCGCCCTGCAACGTGGCAGCAGTGACAGCGACTATGGGTACTCGCCGCATCTCCTCGATGGACCGCAGGTGGGTGGTCACCTCGTGGCCGTCCAGTCCACCGATGTTGATGTCCATAAGGATCAGAGCGGGCATCTCGCGCTTGGCGATCTCAATAGCAGAGAGGCCATCAGAAGCGATCACGACCCGGTGACCTTCGCCTTCGAGCACGCGACGTACCAGGGCTACACTGGACGGATCATCCTCTACGTAAAGTATTGTGGTGTGTTGTGGCCTGGCTTTGTCAGCCATCTGCCTTGCACCGTCAAATGAGAGCAGAGGAGCAGGGGAAGGATTGGATCGAAAACTCTTACCTACGCCGCCCGCTTCAGAATCTCTTCCAGCAGTTCTTCGTCGGTAAAGGAGCCCTTCTGCATCAACTTGTCAATCCGGCCACTGAGACGCTGCCGTTCGGCGGCCGTCAGCTCCTTGGCCGTGACGACAATCACTGGCACATCGCTCAAATCCTCGTCGGCCTTGAGGGCTTCCAGCACCGCAAAGCCATCCATACCCGGCATCATCAGGTCTAGCAGGATGAGATCGGGCCGCTCGCGGCGCACCAACTCGAGGCCCTCGACTCCGTCGTAAGCCTCGAAAATCCGGTACTCGCCCCGTGTTTGCAGGATGCGGCGCAGCAACAGCGCGGCCTTGGGATCATCCTCGATAATGGCAATGCTCCGCACACGCCCATCGAGTTGCCCTAGCGAACCCAGCAGTCCCTCTTCAACAGCAACCGGTATCTCTGCGGGCACCTCCACCGTCCGCGCCCATTCATCCCCCAGCAAGTGCTTTTCGACCGGGAAGGTGTGGCCAGAGCAGTTGACAACGATGACCTCATCACGCTGGATTATACCCCTGCTGAGCAATTTGAACAACCCGGCGAAGGCCGCTGCCGCCGCCGGTTCCATCGAGATGCCGTCCAGCTTGGCCATCACGTGCATGGCGCGGAACGTTTCCTCGTCGCTGACCGCTTCGAAGACACCGCCGTGCTCCTGCATGACTCGGGCCAGGAAAGAATAGGCGGGGCCGGGGTTGCCGGTGGCGATGGTGATGACCAGCGTCTGCGGGTTGAGGACAGGCTCGGCCTCCTCCAGCCCTTTATTGAAGGAATTGACCATCGGCGCGCAACCGGCAGCTTGAATGCAGGCCAGTTTCGGCATCCGATCCACCAGTCCCAGCGTCATCAACTCCTCATACGCCTTCCACACGCCTACCGGCCCCATTCCCCCACTGACGGCCTGGAAGTACCAATCGGGCGTGCGCCAGGGAGTCCCAGAAACCGAGTTTTGCGGAAAAAACCCGCTTTCTTCTCCAAGCAGCAGGGGGAGTTGTTCGGCGATCTCGAAAGCAACGGTTTTCATAGCCTCGCGGGCCGCTATATCCCGAATACCCCGGTCGAGGAAGATCTCCTTACGATGCGCAAAATCCGCCGCAACCTTCTTGGTCTGGTCATAGCTGGCAGTCACTTTGACGACCTCGCTCCCGTAGAGCGCTACCTCGCGCATTTTCTCAGGGGGCACCAGGCTGGTGAGAAAGGTCCACATTTTGATGCCGGCCAGCGCGGAGTAGGCCGAGTAGGAGATGGCGACGTTGCCGGTCGAGGCGACGACCGCCTCGGTCACGCCATACTCCTTCATCAACGAGATAGCCAAGGATGCCTGCCGGTCCTTGAATGAGCCGGTTGGCCCCTGCCGCTCGTCCTTGACGTAGATATGCGGACAACCAAGCATCAGGCCGAGATTGGTGGCGCGGAGCAGCGGAGTTCCCCCCTCACCCATCGTCACTTTGTGGGTGCCGTCGCGGAGAGGGAGTAGTTCCCGATAGCGCCACATGTCGAAAGGCCGCTCGCGCAGCACGGCGGGCCACCGTGCCCGCACGTAGTCGTAGTCGTAGCGGGCGTCGAGCCACTCCCCGCCGCACCGCTCGCAGGCTTTCAGGGGCCTGACAAACGAGGTGCTGTGTCCACAGGCCGCGCACTCCAGCCAGACTTGATGACTGAGCTTATCCTGTTTCGTCATCTTGCGCGCTTCCTTCACGTGAAAACCGCTTCAGTGCTGCTGCCACGTCTACCAGCAGCTCCCCCTGCTCGAAGAGCCCTTTCTGTAGCAACGCCTCCACCCTGCTGGTGAGGAAGTCCCGCTCTTCCTGGCTCAGATCTTTGGCGGTTACAACGACGATGGGGATAGAGCGGGTGGTCTCATCCGCCTTAACTGCCTCCAGGACAGCAAACCCGTCCACCTCCGGCATGATGAGATCCAGGATGATAATGTGGGGCTGTGTCTGCCGGATCAGAGTGATGGCCTCCTGACCACCGGCTGCCTCCATTACCTCGTACCCCTCACAGGCTTCGATCATCCGGCGCAGGAGATTCCGGTCCTCCGGCTGGTCGTCCACCACCAACACAAGATGCCGTCCGGCCTCCCGGTCGAGGTGATCCAGCGCAGCCACCAGATCCTCCTCGAGGATAGGCTTGATCAGGTAGTCGGATGCACCCAGGCTGAGACCGCGCTCTTTCTCACTCAGGATGGTGCACAGGATGACCGGGATGTGGCGGGTCTCGGGGTCAGACTTCAGTTCCTGAATGACCTGCCAGCCATCTTTACCGGGCATCATCACGTCCAGCGTGATGGCAAAGGGTCTCAGTTTCCGGGCCCGTTCCACCGCTACTGTGCTGTCGGTAAGACCAATAACTTGATAGCCCTGTTTGCTCAAGTAGCGGCGGAAGAGAGTGATGACGCCCTCATCGTCCTCCACGCAGAGGACGACCTTCTGCCCGGGCTCTGGCTCTGGCTGCTCCACCTCCACTTCCTCAGATGGCAAGGGAGGACCCTTGATGGGCAACGTGAAGTAGAAAGTAGAGCCCTTCCCCAACCCGCTCTCCACCCATATGCGGCCGCCGTGCATTTCCACGAACTCACGGGTGATGGAAAGGCCCAATCCCGTGCCTCCAGCGCGACGAGTGGTCGAGGCATCCACCTGGATAAAGGGATCGAAAATACTATCGAGCTTCTCCGGCGCAATGCCTATGCCACTGTCGGCGACAGAGATAGTTACTTCGGTGGAACTGGCCTCGGCCTCCACACGAATGAAACCCGCCTCGGTGAACTTCTCAGCGTTGGAGACCAGGTTGAGAAGCACCTGCCGGATACGACGCTCATCCCCTCGCACCTTCGGCAGATCCTCGGGGATGGACTGCTGCAACTCGATGGGCTTGTCCTTGACCAGTGCGATGGCGGTAGCCATGACGCCCTCGATGGCCTCTTTCAGATCCACCGCCTCGAAAGACAGTTCCATCTTACCGGCTTCTATCTTCGAAATGTCCAGGATATCGTTGATCAAACGCAACAGGTGCTGTCCGCTGTCGTAGACGGCCTGTAGATCGGTGCGCTGCATGTCAGTGAGCGGGCCGTCAATTTCCTTGAGGATGACGCGGGAGAAGCCGATGATAGAGTTGAGCGGCGTGCGCAGCTCGTGGGACATGTTGGCCAGGAACTGACTCTTGAGTCGGTCCACCTCCGCCAGCCGCTCGGCTGTGTGCACCGCATCCTGGAACAGGCGAGCGTTCTCCAGGGCTACACTCAGGTTGGCAGCCACAAGCTCGGCAAACGCGGCCTCCACAAGGGGTTGTCCCTTGAGTGTGCTGAGATCGAGCACGCCCAGCACCTGGTTGCGGGAGACCAAGGGGACATAGATGGCGGATTGGGCCTGTGCCCGCCTGGCCACATCGGCCAGCGGGCCGCTGAGGTCAGCGGTTGTCTCCAGGATGCGTGTGCGACGCCCCATCACCGCCTCGAAGAGAACGGGGTTCATCTCGCGGGTTACCTGCTCAAGGCCCTCAGGCAGCGGGACATCGGTAGCGTCGGCGGCGTGGACGGCGACCAGGTGGAGCACCTTCTCCTCCGGTTCCCAGGTGAAGACCGCGGAGGGCACCTCCAGACGGTGAGAGATGACCTCCCCAGCCCGATGGAGCAGTTCCTCCGGGTCCAACGACGCAGCGGCTGTCTGGAGCATCTCGTTGATGAGGGCGCGGCGCATAGCATCGGCCCGGGCGTCTTGGAACAGGCGAGCGTTGGCAATGGCGGTAGCCAACTGGTCGGCCATCGTCTGCAAAACGGCCACATCCTCCTCAGAAAAAGCGCCCTCCTCAGTGGACTGGACGTCCAACACCCCGATCACTCGCTCCCGCACTTTCAGCGGCAACGCCATCTCCGAACGGGTGTCGGGAAGGTCGGGGTTGTTGAAAAAGACGGCGTCCTGGCCCACATCCAGGGCAATGCGAGGCTCCCCCGTGCCAGCGACGTAACCGACGATGCCGACCTCGCCAACTCTTAGTCGGTGGCCTCGCTCCAGCATCCGGCGCCCGCCCTCGGAGGAGGCAGCTTGCAGAACTGCGTACCTGTCCCGCTCGTCCAGGAGGAAGACGCCGGCGTGGTAGAAGCCAAACCGTTCGGAGATGCGGTGTACCGCCTCGTCCAGCAACTGATCCACGTCCAGGATGGCGGTGGCATCGCGAGCGACCTCTGCGGCGGTGGCCAACTGGGTCGCCCTGCGTTGCGTCTCTTCGAACAGCCGGGCGTTCTGCAGGGCGATGGCCGCCTGGCTGGCGATGGCGGTCAGCAGGTCCCGGTCGTGCTCGTCGTAGAGACCGGGGGTGGTGTAACTCTGGACGGCCATCACCCCCAGCACCTGGTCGCCGACCATCAGCGGCACCCCCAGCCAGGAGAGAGCGGGCTCACCCACCATTTCCACCCCCATCTCCTCCAACTGCTCGGCCACATTCTCCTGGGTGAGCACACTCGTGCGGTTGCGCACGATGTACCCGCTGACACCCTCGTCTGCGGACATGACGGTGAGCGTCTCCTTATCAATCTCTGACTCGGTGATTTGAAAGTCGAAGGTGAGCTCGTGCCTCTCCGGGTCGTAGAGGGCGATGAAGAAATTGGTGGTGTCCACCAGGCGGGAGGCCTGCCGGTAGGCCTCATCTAGTACCTGCTCCACGTTGAGGCGGGCAGTGAGGGCCCGGCCCAGTTCGTTCAGCACGGCCAGTTCCTCAGCGCGGGCCTGCGTCTCTTCGAACAGGCGGGCGTTCTGGATGGCAATGGCGGCCTGGTTGGCGAAGGCCATCAGAAGGTTCAAATCGGCCTGGTCGAACCCCCCTTGTTTGTCCATGGCCACCAGGGTGCCCATGACCTGGTCCTTGATGGTCAAGGGGGCTATGGCGGCGTTTTGGCCTCCCAGTTCCCCTGTGCGGAAAGGCTGCGAAGCTCGACTGTCATCCCGGAGCTGGTTAGATATGACTGGCTGGTTATGGAGGGTTACCCAGCCGGAGAGCGCACCTTCCAAGGGGTTACGAGAACCAAGGGCTTGGGCCTGGGAGCCATAAGCGGCGACCACCTCGTCCTCCTCGTTCTCCCAATCGACCAGATTAAGGATACCTCCATCGCTCTGGAGAAGGGTGCTGGCTTGCTGGGTGATGAGGTTGAGGAGCTCGTCGAGTTCCAGGGTGCCGGCCACGGCCCTGGTGGTCTCCTGTAGGGCGGTGAGTTGGGCCAGTCGGTTCTCGATGTCTTCAAAGAGGCGCGCATTCTGGAGAGCGATGGCGGCCTGGCTGGCGATGGCCATCAGCAGGTCCCGGTCGTGCTCGTCGTAGAGGCCAGGGGTGGTGTAACTCTGGACGGCCATCACCCCCAGCACCCGGCCGCCAATCATCAGCGGCACCCCCAGCCAGGAAAGAGCCGTCCGCCCGATCATCTCGATCCCCAATTCCTCCATTCGCTCGGGCAAGCTCTCTTCCATGAGCAGCGGCTGCCGGTTGCGGATAATGTATTCGGTGAGACCCTGGCCGGCACGCCGGGTGGTGTAGGGCCTGCGAAGCTCTCCCTCCAAGGTGTCAAGGGCAAAGGTGACCTCGTCCCTGTCCGGGTCGTAAAGGGCGATGTAGAAGTTCGCGGTGTCCACCAAGCGGGAGGCGCCCCGGTAGGCCTCATCCAGTACCTGCTCCACGTTGAGGCGGGCGGTGAGGGCCTGGCCCAGCTCGTTCAGCACGGCCAACTCCTCGGCACGGACGCGGGTCTCCTCGAACAGGCGGGCGTTCTGCAGGGCGATGGCCACCTGGCTGGCGATGGCGGTCAGCAGGTCCCGGTCGTGCTCGTCGTAGAGGCCAGGGGTGGTGTAACTCTGGACGGCCATCACCCCCAGCGCCCGGTCGCCGACCATCAGCGGCACCCCCAGCCACGATGGGGCCTCCTGCCCAACAGTTTCGATGCCCATCTCTGCCTCCCACTCAGATGCATCCTCCCCCAAGAGCACACTCGTGCGGTTGCGGATGATGTATCCGGTGAGGCCCTGGCTCGCGGACATGACGGTGATCTGGTCGTCAATCTCTGACTCGGAGACGCTGAAGGGAAAAGTAATCTCATCTTTTTCCGGGTCGTAGAGGCCGATGTAAAAGTTAGCGGTGTCCACCAGGCGGGAGGCCTGCCGGTAGGCCTCATCAAGCACCTGCTCTACGTTGAGGCGGGCGGTGAGGGCCTGGCCCAGTTCGTTCAGCACGGCCAGTTCCTCGGCGCGGGTGCGGGCCTCCTCGAACAGGCGAGCGTTCTCCAAAGCCGCACCGGCCTGACTGGCCAGTGACTGGAAGAGTGCTAAGTCGGTCTGGTCGAAGTCGTTAGGCCGGGCACTCTCCAGATCCAGCACGCCGATGACACGGTCCCTGACCTTGATGGGCACGCACAACTCGGCAAGAGTGTCCGGCAACTCCGGCATAAAGGCATAGCGCGGATCGTCGCGGACGTCGTTGACCAACACTGGCTCGCCAGCCCGCGCGGCCTCGGCGACCAGGCCAGCACCATACAGATCGAGGGACACTGTGCCGCGTTCGGGCCGGATATCGGAATCCCCGATGGTGCTTGCGTCTCGGAGGACTATCCGGTCTCCCTCTATCATCGCGATGTTGACGAAGTAGTAGCCGAAACGATCTTTGACGTCGTTCACGATCTGGTGGAGTATCACGTCCGGGTCAAGCACAGAGGTCATAGCCCGTCCTACTTCGTTGATCGCCTCCACTTGCCGCGCCCGACGGCGGGTCTCTTCGAACAGGCGGGCGTTCTGCAGGGCAATGGCCGCCTGGCTGGCGATGGCGGTCAGCAGGTCCTGGTCGTGCTCGTCGAAGGCATGGGGGGTGGTGTAGTCCTGGACGGCCATCGCCCCCAACACCCGCTCGCCGACGATCAGCGGCACCCCCAGCCAGGAAAGAGCGAGCTCCCCCACCAGTTCCACCCCCATCTCCTCCAGCCGTTCGGGCAGACCCTCCTGGATGAGCACACTCGCGCGCTTCTGGATGATGTACCCCGCGAGGCCCTGGTCGGCGGGGATGGTGGTGTACTGCTGGTCTTCCTCCGACTCAGAGACGTCAAAGGCGAAGTTGATCTCCTCTTTCTCCGGATCGTAGAGGGCGACGTAGAAGTTGGGGGTACGCAACAGGCGGGAGGCCCCCCGGTAGGTCTCTTCCAGTACCTGGTCCACGTTGAGATGAGCAGTGAGGGCCTGGCCCAGTTCGTTCAGCACGGCCATCTCCTCGGCGCGGATGCGGGTCTCCTCGAACAGGCGGGCGTTCTGCAGGGCGATGGCGGCCTGGCTGGCGATGGCGGTCAGCAGGTCCCGGTCGTGCTCGTCGTAGAGGCCAGGGGTGGTGTAACTCTGGACGGCCATCACCCCCAGCACCCGGCCGCCAATCATCAGCGGCACCCCCAGCCAGGAAAGAGCCGTCCGCCCGATCATCTCGATCCCCAATTCCTCCATTCGCTCGGGCAAGCTCTCTTCCATGAGCAGCGGCTGCCGGCTGTGGATGAGGTACTCGGTTAGGCCCTCCCCCGCCTGGCGCGATTCCCATCGAACTCTTTGTCCGCCCTCCATGGACAGTGGGAACGAAACGGCATTGCTCTCAGGGTCGTAGAGGGCGACGTAGAAGTTGGTGGTATCCAGCAGGCGGGAGACGCCCCGGTAAACCTGGTCCACCACCTCATCCACACTGAGGTAGGTTGTGAGGGCCTGGCCCAGTTCGTTCAGCACGGCCAGTTCCTCGGCGCGGGTGCGGGCCTCCTCGAACAAGCGAGCGTTCTCCAGGGCCATAGCGACCTGATCGCTGACCGCTTCGACGAGGGCGATCTCTTCAGGGAACCACTCTCGGGCGTTGTCGGTCTGCTGGATACCCAGAGACCCGATGACCTGGTCGTGCACCTTGAGCGGTATCGCCAGCACTGCCTCCGTCGCCCCTGGCTCGACGAGTGCGACGGTCTCGCCGCGCTCCAGAGCCATGTCGAGCGCTGGAGCCGGCGGCTCCTCGGCCGGCAAGACGTCAACGCGGTCGTAGACATAGCTCAGCGGGCGCTCTGCCGACACCAGCTCAGCCCAGGCGGCGGCGCTGTACTCGCCGTAGAGGCGACTCAGTTCGCGAACTTGGGCCTCCGTGCGCTCCACCAGACGGGCGTTCTCTATAGCGACGGCCAGTTGATCGGCCATGGTCTGCAAGGTGATCACGTCCTCGTCAGAGAAGGCAGCCGGTTCGGTGGACTGGACGTCCAGCGCGCCGATGACGCGGCCGCGGATCACCAGCGGGAGGGCCATTTCGGAGCGGGTGTCCGGCAGGTCGGGATTGTCGAAAAAGACGGCGTCCTCGCCCACGTCGAGGGCAACGCGGGGTTCACCTGCCGCCGCGACGTAGCCGACGATGCCGACCTCACCAACCTTCAGTTTATGGCCCCGCTCCAGCATGCGCCGTCCGCCCTCGGAGAAGGCAGCGCGCAGGACGGCGTACTCGCCCCGCTCGTCCACCAGGAAGATGCCAGCGTGGTAGAAGCCGAATCTATCGGAGACGAGGCGCACCGTTTCATCGAGGAGTTGTTGTACGTCGAGGATAGCGGTGGCCTCGCGAGCCACCTCGGCTGCCGCCTGGAGCTGCGTAGTCCGGCGCTCCAGACCAGCCGCGCGTCGTTCTAACTCCTCGTGCGCTCTTTGCAGTGCCTCCTCCGCCCGTTTGAGATCAGTGATGTCGGTATGAATCCCGACGATTCTCGCCGCTCTCCCCTCCTCATCTCTTTCGACGCACTTGCCTCTGGAAAGAATGTGACGCCACGTGCCATCCTTTGCCTTTAGGCGTATTTCAACCGCATAATCGTCGTGGCCCGGTTGGTTAAGCGCGTTATAGTTCTTCTCAAAGTTATTGAAGTCATCGGGATGCACCAGGCCGTTGAAGAAATCGAACGCATCGGCGGGGGCCAGCGGTTCATAGCCCAGCATGGTGAACATGCTATCGCTGAAGAAATCCCTTTTGTGATCGAGGCTATTTTCCCACAAGCCGTCCCTGGCAGCTTCAATAGCGAGTCGAAAACGCTCCTCGCTCTCCCGCAGCGCCTCCTCCGCCCGCTTGCGCTCGGCCAGTTCTTGCTGAATCGTCTCGTACAACCGCGCGTTCTCGATGGCTGTGGCTGCCTGATTAGCGAAGGCTATCAGGAGGTCCAAATCGGCCTGGTCGAAGTCCACTCGCTTGTCCATGACCACCAGAGTGCCCATGACCTGGTCCTTGATGGTCAAGGGGGCTATGGCAGCGTTTTGGTTTTGCTCTCTCCCTGAACGCCAACGCGGGTCCACGCGGTCGTCGTCTCGAAGTTGGTTGGATATGACGGGCTGGTTATGGAGGGTTACCCAGCCGGAGAGGCTGCCTTCCAGGGGGGAACGAAAACCAAGCGTGTGGCCCTGGGAGCCGCTAGCGGCGATCACCTCCTCCTCCCTGTTCTCCCAATCCACCAGGTTGATGATACCCCCACCGCCTTGCAGTAGGGTGGCGGCTTGCTGGGTGATGAGGTTGAGGAGTTTGTCGAGTTCCAGGGTGCTGGCCACGGCCCTGGTGGTCTCTTGTAGGGCAGTGAGTTGGGCCAGTCGGCTCCTGGTATCTTCGAACAGGCGCGCGTTCTCCGTAGCCCGGGCAACCTGATCGGCGATCGTCTCCAACGTAGTGACGTCAGCTTCAGTGAAGACGTTGGGGCGGTCGCTGTCCACCGCCAAGACTCCTATCGTCTTGTCACCCAGCCTGATGGGGACGTCTAGTTCAGCGGCGATGTCCAAGAACTCCAAGGGCAGAAATCGAGGTTCCTTCGTAACGTCATTGGCCAGTAGTGTCTCCCCGGTCTGCGCTACCCAACCCACCATCCCTTCCCCTATCTTCTGAGTGTACCCCGAGGGTATCAATTCCGTTTGGAAGCCGGCAATGGCTTCCAAGGCGGCCTCCTGGTCCCGTACTGAGAAGATGGCCACATACTGATAGCCAACCTTCTCCTGAACGGCTTCGACTACTGTTTGGTAAAGCTCGGTCAAGTCCAAGATAGGGGTGATTCGCTGTCCCACCTCGTTGATTAGAGCGAGTCGCTCCGACCGGTGCCTGATCTCCTCCTCCACCGTCTTGCGCTCGGTGATGTCGCGATAAATGCCATAAAGCGCCACCTGCTCGCCATCAACTTCAACTGGCATCCCAAGAATTGACACACTGACCAACGTTCCATCCTTGCGCCGACGCACGGTCTCAAAGGTAGTTCTCTCACCCCTGGCCACCTGCTTCGTGATCGAGGCAGCTTCCTCGCGTAGATCGTCCGGCGCGAGCAGCTCGTCTATGGACTGACCAAGCACTTCATCAAGCGTGTACCCGAACGTCCCGGCGAATTCGTTATTCGCACGTAATATTCGAGCATCAGTGTCAACCAGTACCATCGCCTCCGGGGCGCCCTCAAATAGCTGCTCAAGGTAGGCCTTCTCGACTCGCAGTGCATCCTGCACCCGCTTGCGCTCGGTGATTTCTCTCTGAGCCCGGTCGTAGAGCCAAGCAGTTTCGATGGCAGTGGCTGCTGGTGCCGCCAGCGAGGTCAGTAGCCGCAAGTCCTCCTCGTCAAAGGCACCGCTCTCCTTGTTCATCACCTCGATAGCGCCGATCGTTTGCCCTTTAGTTTGCAAGGGAACGCACAGAACCGAGCGGGTGGTCAAGCCACTCTCTCTATCAAAGTCACCAAAGAAGCGGGTGTCCTTCGACACGTCTGGCACAATCACCGCTTCGCTGTGCTGGACAACCCAACCTGCAATCCCCTGCCCCGGCGCCAACCGCGCACCCCGTACAAAATCCGAACCCTCGCCGGAGGTCGCAGCGAACCACAGATCACCCCTGTCCTGGTCAAGAAGGGCCACCGAGGCTGCCGCCACGCCCAGCAACCGGATCGTGTGTTCGGTGATGACGGTCAGCGTCTCCTGCAAGTCCAGAGCGGAGATGAGGGCCTGGCCAACCCTGTTCAGAGCGGCCAGTTCACGGTTGAGTTTAATACTTACGGCCTCCGTCTCCTTGCGCTCGGTGATGTCAATGAAGCTTTCGAGCAGATGCTCGCGACCGTCCAGCATAACAGAAGCCACCGTCTTGAGGATCGGCACACTCCTACCATCGGCATTCAGTAACACACGCTCTGAGTTGTCTACGGTCTGTCCAAGATCGGTAATAGGGCAGCGTCCCTTCTCCGCCGGGCAAATGTAGTGATGACACACAGAACCAATAACCTGTTCTGGGGGAGCACCGATCATCTCGATAGCGGCGGGGTTGACATCAACGATTTCGTGGGTCTGCGCATCAATCACCACAATGCCACTCGGTGTGGAGTCCAACAGGGTCCTCAGACGCTCCTCGCTCTCCCGCAACGTCTCCTCTACCCGCTTGGGCTGCTTTTCTGGCCCCTGCAATTTGGCCACTTGTTGGCGCAGCTTCTGCAGTTCCTCGATCAGTTGCGCTTTGGTCTTTCTTTGATCGTTCATCTCGACCCCCAAGAATCCAAGATTGGGAGATTTAGGATTGGTGGATTTATCTCGTGTACCATTTGACGTCTGTCATTTGATATTTGACATTTGTCACTTGTCATTTGATCGTGTACCTGTGCCCAGCCGTATAAATGCCCGGTCGGTACCGAGAGCCGCACCCAGTTCCCGCACAGCGGTCTGCAGAATGCTCTCCAAATCCATAGAAGCACGCACTCGCGTGGTGATGTCGCCGATGAGCCGCTCCTGCTCCGCTCGCTGTCGGGTCTCCTCCAGCAAGCGAGCGTTCTCTAACGCCAGCCCAACCTGAATGCTCACTTGCTCCACCAGCGCGATCTCGTCGGGGGACCAGGGCTCCGCCTCGGGGTCCTGCCGCAAGACGATGGAACCAAGGGTCTGCCCGCGCAAGCGGATGGGGGCGATCAGTTGGCGGCCGTCCTCCTCCTGTATAACGACCGGCCGGCGATGAAGCGGCAGAGCCTCCATCTCCACTGTGAGGGAGGGAGGAGCGGAGTCCACTCCCACGCCGGTGTAGTGGTAGGCGGCTGGTTGGCGGGTCGCCCGCTCCCGCCAGGCCTCGCGTGCCTGCCGTCCATAGAGGGTTTCCAGTTCCCGCAGCGCCCGCTGGCTTTCCTCCAGCAGGCGGGCGTTCTCGATGGCCAGCGCCAACTGATCCGCCATCGTCTCTAGGATCGCTACGTCCTCGTCGGAGAAGGCTCGTTGTTCTGCGGACTGCACGTCCAGCACTCCGATCACCCGCTCCCGTACTTTCAGCGGCAACCCCATCTCCGAGCGGGTGTCGGGCAGGTCGGGGTTATCGAAGAACACGGCGTCGGCACCCACGTCCAGCGCGATGCGGGGCTCTCCCATCCCCGCCGCGTATCCCACGATCCCCACCGCGCCCACCTTCAACTTGTGGCCCCGCGCCAGCATCCGCTGCCCGCCTTCCGACGAGGCGGCCCGCAGCACCGCGTACTCTCTCGCCTCGTCCAGCAGGAAAATGCCAGTGTGGTAGAAGCCGAAGCGATCGGAGATGAGGCGGGCAGTGGCGTTCAAGAGTTGCCCGACGTCACGGATGGCGGCAGCTTCGCGGGCGACCTGGGCCGCGGCCTCCATGTGGACGGAACGCCGCTCCAAGTCCGCCGTGCGCTCGGCCACCCGCTGCTCCAGGCTGCCGATCAGCCCGCGCAACTGGGCCGTCATGCTGTTGAAGGCCTGCGCCAACGCCCCGATCTCGTCCCTGCGCTCTACTTTGGCGACACGTTCCAGGTCACCGGCCGTGATCTGCGCGGCCGTTTCCGCCAGCTCGCCCAGCGGGGTGGCGATGCTGCGGGTGACGAACAACGAAGCAACCACAGCAACTAGCACGGCGACCACCGCCACGCCTCCGATGGCACCCAGCATCACATACACTCCGCCAAAGGCCTCCGCCTGGTCTTGCTCGGCCAGCAGCGCCACCTGGAATTCCGGCAGCCAGTGATAGACCCCGATCACACGCTCGCCACGATAGTCCTCGTACATCCCGGAACCGTCGCTGTGGTCCTCTATCGCCGCATCGGCCCCCTGGGTGCGTACATAGGTCCCTTCCTCACCGAAGCGCGACTCGGTCAGCAGGGTATGGCTCAGGTCAACCAGGTAGGTCTTACCTGTCTCGCCCAACCCCGTTCGTTCTCCCATAATCTCGTTCAACCTGGCCGTGTTGGCACAACCAGCCAGGACGCCCAACACCTGCCCCTCTTCGTCAACCACCGGGTGGACGGCGAACACCGCCGTCCGGCCCAGTGACGAAGAGTAGAACGGCGGCTGCACGGAGGACTCTTTTAACCCTTCCTGGAAATAGGTCTGGTCGCTGTGAATCGTGTCCTCCTGTGTGGCATCGCTGGACACGACCGCCTGTCCCTGGAGATCTAGCAAGAGCAGTTCTTCAAACAACCCCGTCTCGCTAATATGTAACTGGAAACGCCTCTGCAATTCATCACGCATGCCCCGGTAAAGCGTGATATCAGACGCTCGCAACACAGTACGCAAAAACAATGTCGTACCCTCTTCAGCTAACACATCGTTCAGATCGGTTTGCAAGCTGGATATCCAGGCCTTGCTCTCAGTCTCTTTGAACATGGCCACCAACTCAATCTGACTGATCAATCGCTGCCGCACACTTTGCAGGCCCAAGATGCCTGCGGCGACGCCGGTGGCAAGCGCCGGTATCAGGACCATCGTCACGAAAGCGATGAGCAAGCGGGCGCGGATAGTACTGAGGGAAAGGGCGTGCAGGAATTGCCAGACGCTTCGCCCGCCGCGCCCGACCGAATCTGGCTCGCTAAGTGAATGGGAGTTGAGACTGGTCATAACAAGTTCTCCAAGACAGGCAGGCGCAAGAACTGCCCCTACCCCAAATTATTGAGAAGATACGTCCACAAGCTCCTCGTCGGCCTGAAGAGGACTGGCCCCATCGCCGACCCCCAACCGGATCAGCCCGTCCGAGGCCCCCAGTGCCCGCGCCAGTTCTCGAACTGCCGTGCGCAGGATAGTGTCTACGTCGGTGGAGGCACGCACCCGGGCGGTGATCCCGGCCAGGAGCTGCTCCCGCCTCGCGCGCTGCCGGGTCGCTTCCAGCAGACGGGCATTCTCTATGGCCAGCGCCATCTGGTCGGCTATGGCTTCGATGAGGGCGATCTCGTCGTCCGTCCACCGCCGCCCGCCCTCCATCTCCTGCAGTCCCAGCGCGCCGATGACCTGGCCGCGCAGGCTGATGGGCGCCACGAGAGCAGCCTCCCCCGTTCCGTCACCGGTGCCCGGCTGTGCGACGATCTCCTGCTGCGCCACTGCCCGCTCAACCTCGGGCAGCGTGGCCTCGCCAAGAGGGGGCACGTCTGGCCGGGTACGTTCGTAGAGGGGAGCAACGCGACCAGGTGTGAGCCCGGATCGCTGTTCGCGCATGAGACTTCGTTGGCGTTCCTCCATCTTTTCCAAACGTGCCTGGGTCTCGGCAAACACCTGCGCGTTTTCAATGGCCACCACTATCTGGTCGGCCATCGCCTGCAATACGAGGATGTCCTCCTTGGAAAAAGCTTCTCGCTCAGTGCTGTGGATGTCCAGTGCACCGATCACCCGGTCACGAGACAATAGCGGCAGGACCATCTCCGAGCGCGTTTCCGGCAGCAGTGGGTTGATTTGGATGATCTCTATCTCGTCGTCACAACGCACTGTCTCCTCACCAGGCTCAGCCGAGGCCTGTGCAGTACTAAACCGAGCCTGTGCCGAAGCGAGGTCCAGCGCAATGCGGGCATGACCACTGGCTATGCAATGACCGACTACCGAGTCGCTGTTCGCCCCGAACCCATGGCCCTGCGCCAGCATCTGATGGCCCGCCTCACCTGTGCCTGCCCGCAGCACTGCCCCCTGCCCAGATTCATCCATCAAGAAAAGGCCAACATAATAGAGATCAAACCGGTCACGGATCTGATTCACCACCTCCTGCACCAGTTCATCCGGGTCAAGCACCGAGATGATGGCACAGGAGACCCGGGCAGCGGCCTGGAATTGGAGGGTGCGCCTCTGCAACAGAGCGCTGGCTGCGGCCAGTTCCTCCACTCGCTCCTCAAGAAGCATCTGAGAACGAGTCGCCTCAGCGCGTTTCTCTTCTACCTCTCGCACAGCGCTGGTCAAGGAGGAGTTGAACAGCCACTGTATCAGCGTGACAACAACAGCCACCGTATAGGCAGTGCAGTATAGAGTATGGAATCCCGACCACACCATCGGTTTCTGCCAGATGAAACGGATCAGCAGGAAGACAAGGGGCGCTCCTCCTAGGACGATCACTCCGTACAGCAGGATATTAAGGATTCTGATACGCTGTCTCCCCAGTTTGAGCTCCCAGGAGGTGGTGCTTGTCGAGGGAATCCCTTGCTCTTTCCTGGTTACTTCCGACTCTAGCGGAACTGATGGAGGAGCTTCCACTACCGGTGGCTCGGCTACGACACGCTCACCTACGTCTCTGCCTTCGAGGAGGCCGGCGACGACTGTTTCCTCCAGCGGAGATTCCTCCCACTTCTCCCCTGCCTCTGGCCCCGGCTCCTGCTCAGGGATGGCGGCGGAAAACAGCCCCTTGAGATGGTCTCTGAGGTCTTTACTTACCATGATTCATCAACTCCTTGGCCAGGGCGCGGTACTGTTGAGCCCCACGGGTCTTCGGCGCATAAAGTGTGATCGGTTGACCAAACACCGGGCTTTCCCTCAACCTGGTATCCACCTCGATAACAGTACTGAAGAGTACCTCGCTCAGTCCCCGCTGCATCTGGCCAAGTATGACCCGGCAGATCTTGTTGCGCCGGTCATACATCGTCACCAGCACGCGGTACTTCAGCCGTGGGTTGGTCTTCTCTCGCACGCGCTGAACCAGTTTCACAAAGTGAAGGAGCGTGTGAGCGGCATAATACTCACATTGGATGGGAATGACGAGCAAATCAGCCGCCGTCAGGGCATTGAGGGTCAGTGTCCCCAGGGAGGGCGGACAGTCAATCAGGACAAAGTCGTAGAAACCCTCGTCCATAATATCCAGCCCGTTCTTCAATCTGAATTGATAGCCCGGTCGCCCATAGAGGATTCTGTCGAGGACGACGAGCCCCTGATTGGCAGGCACGATGTCCAGGCCGTATACCGGACTCTCGCGGCTGACGCCAACCAGCGAGGCGTTTCCCAGAAGGGCATCTCCCACTGTGCGACGCAACTCCCTCGGTTTCAACCCCATCGAGAGAGTGAGATTGGCCTGGGGGTCAAGATCAACGAGCAGGACAATCTGCCCCATCTCGGACAGGCAGGCTCCCAACGACAGGCAGGTAGTGGTCTTGGCCACCCCTCCCTTTTGATTGCTGATGGCGATAGTTGTAGCCATAGCTGATCCCTTCCTATTGCTTATGCTCCATCCTTCTCATCATCCTGTGCCGACGGGGCAGCCTCCAGTCGCACAAAGGCGCGCGACGTCCCCAACACGCCGAAAAGCTCATCCACTGCTGCCTGTACGATGCCCTCTACGCCGCTGGCGCGGCGCATCTTATCCGTGATCTCGCGGGTCAACCGCTCGCGGACAGCGCGGCGCTGCGCATCCTCATAGAGCCGGGCGCTTTCCAGCGTCTCTCCCAACTGGTCGGCCAGTGTCTCTAACACAGCGACCTCCTCGGCTGTCCAGCCGCCTGCATCGCCAGTTTTGTAGGTATCCAATATGCCGATCACGTTGCCACGTACTTTAATGGGCACGGCCAAAGGATTTGGGGTTTGAGATTTGGAATCTGGAATTTGGACGGTCTTTCCTTCCTCCAAGGCCCGTTCCATCTCAGGTCGCCATATATCCCCAGCACTGGTGACGCCGCGCTCGTCGCTGCGGTAGGACAGATCAGACTGGGTGCGCAGCAATCCGGCCCAGGCTTCACGGCTCAATTCGCTGTAGGCGCGGCGCGTCGCCTCCAGGGCCGCCTGAGTCTCGGTGAACAGCCGCGCATTGTCGAGGGCGACCGCCACCTGATCGGCCAAAGTCTGCAATACGGCGACGGCGGCCTCATCAAAGGCAGAGGGTTGGTCGCTCTGGACCGTCAGCGCACCAATGACGCGGCCGCGCGAGCGCAGGGGCAGGGCCACCTCGGAGCGGGTGTCCGGCAGCTCTGCAGTGGCCAGACGCACAGCATCTTCACCGACGTCCAGCGCGACACGCGCCTGCGCGTTGGCAATGCTCCAGCCAATCATTCCCTCGCCAGCCTTGATGCGGTGACCACGGGCCAGCATCGCCCGACCAGCATCGCCGGTGCCAGCCCGCAGCACAGCCCACTCGCCGGCCTCGTCCACCAGGAACAGCCCCACGTAGTACAGGCCAAACCGCTCGCGGATCAACTCGACCACCTGTCGGATCAACTGGTCCGCATCCAGAATGGACGACGCCGCACGGCCCACTGCGGCTGAGGCTTCCAGGTAGGCCGAGCGTTGCTCCAGCTCGCGGGTACGCCGGGCCACGCGCTGCTCCAGGCTGCCGATGAGGCCGCGCAACTGGGCGGTCATGCTGTTGAAGGCTCGCCCCAGCGTACCTACCTCGTCCTCTCGCTCCACTTTGGCGATGCGTTCCAGGTCACCGGCCGCGATCTGCGTGGCCGTTTCCGCCAGATCGCCCAGCGGGGTGGCGATGCTGCGGGTGATGAACAGTGAAGCGACCACGGCGAGTATCACGGAGACCAACGCCACGCCCACGTTGATGACCAGCGTCGCATACGTTGCGCCAAAGGCCTCCGCCTGGCTTTGTTCGGCCAGCAGCACGACCTGGAGTTCCGGCAGCCAGTGATAGACCCCGATCACGGGTACACCCCGATAGTCGTCGTACAAGCCGGAACCGCTGATGCGATTTTCTATCGCCGCGTCGGCTCCCTGGGTACGCACATAGATTCCTTCCTCGCCGGAGCGCAACTCAGTCAACAAGGCACGGTCGCGGCCGATAATATAGGTCTCCCCCGTCTGGCCCAACCCGGCCCGTTCTCCCATGATCTCATTCAACTTCGCCAGGCCAGCACGACCGGCCAGGACACCCCACACACGCCCCTCTTCGTCAGCCACCGGGCGCACGACGACCACCGACATCCGGTCCAGCGAGGAGGAGTAGAACGGCGGCTGTACGTAGGGCCCTTTTACTCCTTCCTGGAAATAAGTCTGGTCACTGTAAATCTCGCCCTCCCGCTCGGCGTCGGTGGAGAGGACCACTTGCCCCTGGAGATTCATCAGGAACAATTCCTCAAACCGCCCCGCCTGTTCAATCGCCTGTTGGAAATGGCTCCGCACCCGATATGCCAGATACTCGGATGGCTCTGGTAATTGCAACAACATAATCGTGCGCGGCATCGCCTCCTCTCCGGTCAACGCAGTAACCAGATTGGTTTGCAGACTGCTCACCCACGTCTCAATCTCGGCCTCTTTAAGTGTAGCCACTGATTCGAGTTGATTAATCGCTTGCTGTCGCCCGCTCCGCCAGCCTAACACGGCCGAGCCAGCGCCGGTGACGGCCGCCGGCAGCAAGACCATCGTCACGAAAGCGATGAGCAAGCGGGTGCGGATGGTGCCCAGGCGGAAGGCTCGGGCAATCTGCCACAGGACCGCCAGCGCCGCCAGGCCCGTTATGCCCGGTATAATAGTGCCCAACAGGATAGACTGCGCAATATCGTAGCGGGGCAACGGCTCAAACTGATTGACCAGCCAGACGTAGATTCCGAACAAGCTGGCTATGACCAACCAAGAAACCCATTTGCGGGGCATGATCATACTGCCCGTCAGGATGATGAGCAAGATACCGCCCACTGTAAGATACAAGGTCGCACCGCTCCAGATCAACTCGGCACCACCGTAGGCAACCACCAGGCCAAAAATCGCCCAGTATCCTGCAGCGTCGAGCTTCCCTTGCCGGGCCAGGTGATAACCCACAGCCGCGGACACAAGAGACAGCACAAGGAACCCAACTTCGGTCAGTATTTGCCAGGCCCCGGTTTGCACGTAGAACAGCACGTAGAGGACGATGCTGATAATAGCGCCAGCGACCAGAATCAACGCCAATCGCCTGAAACTCGTCATGCGACGTTGCTCGTCCGAGATTCCAGCCACGGGCTGTCTGTTCTGCGGCAGGTTTTGCGCAGCATCCGTGTGGGACGGGGCAGCGCCTTGAACTGCCTCCTCGGAGGCGCGGTGGGCCGACGCGACTACTTTTGTTTCCTCAGGCATAGTTGCCTCCAGCTTGGGATGGGAGTGCCGCCACTATTGAAACTCACCTCACTCAACGCCATCTCCGGCTTCATCCGTTGGCCGGGTCGCCAGCCGGATCACGACCTCCGGCAGCCCCAACGCCTGGCGCACCTGTTGCACAGCGGTCTTAAGTATGGTCTCCGTATCCAGCGTCTCGCGCATGCGGGCCGCAATATCGCCGATCAGCCGCTCGCGAGCGGCGCGGCGCTGGGTCTCATCAATCAGGCGCAAGTTCTCAATAGTCAGTCCAACCTGCTCGGCGACGGTTTCCGCCAGAGCGATATCCTGGGTCGTCCACGGTCGTTGGCGACGTGTTTCGTGCAGAGCCATCGTGCCTATGACCTGCCCCCGCAACTTCAGGGGCACCACGAGCGCCGTCTGGGATGTAGGAGGCTCCGCATCAGAGCCTGGAAAGGGACTGTCTGTAGCAACTGCCCGTCCGTGCATCATCACCGCGCGCCGGGCCTCGCGCAAGAATTCTCCATCCCCCACCTCTGCTCCCGGCTGGGTGTAGTCAATCCGAGTCACCGGCCCGGCAGCCAAGAACTCCTTCCAGGCCTGGGCCAGGTAGCGTCGGTGGGCAGCCCGCACTTCCTTCAAAGCAGCTTCAGTCTGGCTGAAGAGTCGAGCATTGTCAACCGCTACTGCCACCTGATCGGCCACCGTCTGTAGGGCAGTGACGTCAGCTTCGCTGAAGGCCGCCTCCTGGGTACTCTGCACGCTCAATGCTCCCAGGACACGTCCACGTGAGCGCAGCGGCAGGGCGATCTCCGAGCGCGTGTGTGGCATAGGGAGGGCATCAAGCTGCACCGTGCCCTCTTCCATGCCCAGTGCAATGCGGGCCTGCCGATGGATAACGCACCAGCCGATCGCGGTTGTCTCGTCTAGTTCCACTTTGTGGCCCATCCCCAGCAACAGTTGGCCGGCCTCCCCTGTGGCAGCTCTCAGCACGGCAAACCGCTGTGTCTCGTCAAGCAGGAACAGGCCCACGTAGTACACGGCCATAGGGCGGAATCCCTCTTGAATCCGGTTGGCCACCTCGACCAACAACGCATCTGGGTCCAAGATGGAGGAGGCTACTTGAGCGATCTCGGCCGTCGTCTGGAGCTGGGAAGCCTGCCGGTGCAACAGCTCGGTAGTTTCTTCCAGCTCCTGTGTCCGTGCCTGCAGTTGCTGATTGGCCGTGCTCGCCCTCGCCATTGCCTCCAACCAGCTCCGGTTGAACGACCACAGCATCAGTGTCAGAATGGTCACCATAAGCAGGAAGGAGCCTCCCTCACCGACCCACGTTTTCAACGCATTCAGGTCGTCGGCCACGAGAGGTACGAGCCATCCCTGGCTGAAGACGAGGGTGAAGAAGGCGTAGGTCAGGACACTGGCAATCCCGGCCCAGATGCCGGGGCGCGGGCCTAACAGGATGAAAGTCAGAGCCGGGAGCAACAACATCCAGACACGCCCACTGCCGGGCAGCCCACCCCGGCGGAAGATGAAAAAGCCCAGCAAGTAGGTGAGCGTGAGAGAGAGCGCCGCCCGAGGGCGATAGCCCAAGCCGCGCCAGGCCCAGATGATCAGCACGATCAGCCAGCCGGCGAGGAAAGGCCACATCTCCATCCACAGTTCTGGCACGCTCAGGCCCGCCGGCAGCGACAGGTAGGTCAAGACTAACGCTGCGAGGCCGCCGGCCACCGCAGTCAGCAGCAGACCATTCAGCAGCGTGGCGCGGCTGCGTTGGATTTCGACGTCCCAATCAGATACGGGTTGTGTGTCCATGAGCACTTCCTCGTGTTACTCCAAAGAAACCGAGTTTCTGACCTATTCGTGCATAGGCGCTTCCAGTTCGATAGAAACATGTGGCACTCCCATGGCCCGTGAGAGTTCCTCCGCTGTAGCCTGCAAAGCCTGCTCTACATCCACAGCCCGACGGATACGGTCAACCATCTGGCGAGCCAGTTGCTCCCGTTCTGCACTTCGTTGCGCTCTCTCCAACAGTTGTGCACGCTCCAGCGCCACTGCCGCCTGGTCGCTCAGGACCTCGTAGAGGCGCAGGGCGGCGTCCGAGAAGGGGCCAGATGTGGCACGCAGCACGACCACCTGACCGATCACCTTTTCTCTGGCGCGTAGTGGAATGTTGACCAGTGCTCGCGCGCCAGTCTGCTGAAAGACCTGGCGCGCACTCTGGGGCAGGCGCTCATCCTGCGCCACGTCGGTCACCACCCACAGGGTACTCACCATTTCAAAGGGAAAGGGGCTCTCCACGACTGGAAGCCGAAGCCCAGGTTGGAACTGAGGTTCCCGGTCCCTCCGCCACACCCCCAGGTACAGAAGGGCTTCAGGCTCCCCGGCAGGTGAGAACTCAAACTCCACCACAATACACCCATCGGCCCCTGTCTCGGCCACAGAGCCAATGATGGCGTCAGCCACATCACCGGTCGCCGTCGCCGCAGTCAGGCGGCGGCTGGCGCGGTAGATGGGGCTTATCGTCTCCAACAGGGCTGCCCTGTCGGAGACCCGCCGGGCGTTTTCGATGGCAATGGCAACCTGGTCGGCCATGCCCTGAAGTGCCCGCACGTCATCGTCGTCAAAGGCGGCTTCCTCGGTGGATTGGACGTTTAACACTCCTATCATCCACCCACCCACCATCAGTGGGAGGGTCATCTCGGAGCGGGTGTAAGGGAGGAGGGGGTTAGCAAAGCGGACCGCGTCCTCCTCCGCGTACAGAGCGATGCGGGGCTGGCGATGAGCGGCTGTCCAGCCAACCATACTGGTGTCGCCCACGGCCAGGCGGTGTCCCTGGGCCTTCATCTGTGCCCCGGCCTCGCCGGTAGCCTCCTGCAGGACCGCCCACTCCCCCGCCTCATCCAGCAGGAAGATGCCAGCGTGATAGAAGCCGAAGCGGTCGCGAATCAAGTCTACGGTCGTGCGCAGCAACTGATCCACGTCAAAGATGGAAACAATGGCCCTCCCCACCTCGGCGCTAGTCTCCAGTTGAATGGCCCGGCGCTGGAGGGCGTAATTGGCTTTCTGGAGAGCCTCGGTCCGCTCCGCCACCCGCTGCTCCAGTTCGGCGTACAGAGTCTGGAGGCGTTCGGCCATCTCGTTGAAGACTGTGGCCAGACCGCCGAGCTCATCCCCTCTCTCGACAGGGACCCGCTCCTCCAGGTGCCCCGCCGCCAAGTGAGTGGCTCCTTCCATCAGCCGCTGCACCGGGCCGGTGATGTTGCGGATGGTGGTGACGGCGGTGACCACCGCGGCGATCAGTGCCAACACAGCGAAGCCACCCAAGATGAAATAGGTCAGTTGGCGGGCAGCAGTAGCATCCGCGATGGCGGCAGCCTGCCGCTCCTCTGTCAATGAGATGATATTCTCTACCGGCTCGGCCATGATCCGGTGATAGTCGGCCAGCAATTGGTCCTGGTAGAAATGAACGCTCTCCCAATTGCCTGCCTGGATTTGAGGAACGATCAGGTCGGCGAGGGAGTCCACGCGGGCCACGCGCCTCTGCGCGCGGGAGGCCTCCATCTGCATCGCATCCCTCTCAGGGAGATCAACCATCGTCTCGCTCAGGACGCGCTGGGCATCACCTAGATCCGCCCTGGCCTGGCTCACCACCTCCATCAGGTGATCCTGATCCTGCGCAGACGAGGCCTGGCCCAGCGCAGCCAACAGGTTGGCCGCAGCCCTCGCCACCTGCAGGGCTGCTGTTGCCCGGTCAGCCTCCTCCTGAAGGGCGGTGCTGGCCCACTCCAATTGCGCCAGTGCCCAGGCGTTGGTCACTACGCCGGCGAGCAGAAGCAGCAGGACCGCCACGAAGCCCCAGATCAGCCGCCCCCGGATGGTCAGACGGGTTGGCGGCACTCTCTGCACACGATTCTCCGTCATCATAAGTTTCCCCCAGTCTGCCGCTGATCGGCCTCCTCATCCGAGGCAGCCAGACGCAGAGGCAGTGTGAAGGTAAAGGTGGAACCCCTCCCCACGTCGCTCTCCACCCAGATGTGCCCTCCGTGCATCTCCACGAATTCCTTGCTCAGGGCCAATCCCAACCCAGCCCCATTCGGCCGGCGCCCATCCATCGTGCCCTGTTCAAAGCGCTGGAAGATCCGCTCCCGGTCCCCAGGCGGGATACCCACGCCGGTGTCGCTGACACTCACCATGACCTCCCCACCAGCGGGCCAGGCCCGTACAGTGATAGTCCCCTGCCCTGTAAACTTGGCCGCATTGGCCAGAAGCCGCAGCAGCACCTGGCGAATGCGCGCTGTGTCGGCCCGCACTATAGGTAGGTCAGGAGCAATCTCCTGACGCAACTCAATGTCTTTATCGCGCACCAGTGCGCTGGCGGTAGCCATCACGCTGGAGACCAGGTCGGCCAGATCCACCTCTCGGAACTCCAGTTCCATCAGCCCGGCCTCGATTTGAGAAATGTCCAGCAGGTCATTGATCAGGCCCAGCAGGTGTTGGCCATTTTGGTAGATGATCTCAAGATCGTTCTGTTGCCGTTCTGTGAATGAGCCGTTAATCCCCTTCAGCATCAGCCGTGAGAAGCCGATGATATTGGTGAGAGGCGTGCGCAGTTCATGGGACATGTTGCTCAAGAAGCGGCGTTTGGAACGGTCCAGCTCCTGCAGTCGCTCAACCGCCTCCCGTTCCACGGCGTAGGCACGGGCGTTCTCCAGAGCAATGACGATCTGGTTGGCGACGTTCTGGAGGACAGAGACGTCGTCTGCGTCAAAGCCTTCCTCATCGGTGATCTGGACGTCCAGCACGCCCAGGGTACGGTCCCCTAGACGCAATGGCAGGGCTACCTCTGAGCGAGTATAGGAGGCCGGAGGACCGACCGTAATGGGAAGGGGGCGGCTCTCCACCGCCGCCACCCCTTCCCGGAAGGCCTGTCCCACCGGACCCGGCAGGTCGGCGGGAACTTGTTGGCCGTGGAAGGGATCGGCATCACCAGCGAAGGCCCGCAGAAGCATGTACTCTCCTTCCTCGTCAGACGTGTACACCGCGACGTAGGAGTAGGCAAACCGGCCTCTTACCACCTGGACTACCTGTTCTAGCAGTCTATTGGGGTCGAGGACGGAGGTGACGGCCTGCCCTACCTCCAGGCTAGCTTGCATCTGGATGGCCCGCCGCTGAATCTGATAGTTGGCTCTCTGCAAGAGAGCAGTACGTTGAGCAACCTTGTCTTCCAAGTCGTCGTACAAGGTCTTCAATTCCGCCGCCATGTGGTTGAACACGTAAGCCAGGATGCCAATTTCGTCCCGCGACGTGACGGGTACGCGCTGTTCCAGGTCTCCCCCCGCGATGCCAAGCGCCGACTCGGTCAATTGCACAATCGGACGGGTAAATTGCCGTGTCACGACCGCGGCGATGGCGGCGGTGACAAGCGCCACCACCAGCGTAGCACCGACAACAGCAGCCGTGACATTATAGGTTGTGGCAAAGGCTTCCTCTTGAGTCTGTTCTGCCACCAACGCCAGCCCCAGTTCCGGCATCCAGTGGTAGACCCCGATAACTGGGACGCTGGCGTAGTTCTCATAAAGCCCTTCCCTGTTCTCGCCAGCAAGAGCGGCCTCGATACCTGAACTGGTCACCGCTTGCCCCTGAGGCAGCGCCATCCCACTGGCATCCACAAGGTAGATTTCTCCCGTCTCTCCGAGTTTGCCAACCGCCTGCAGGTCAGCGACCAGGTTGCTCGGATTGAGCCAGCCAACCAGCAGGCCGAGCGTCTCGTCATCTTGGCCAGTGATACGCTGGGCTTCGTCGTGAGGCTTCGTCGAGCTCAGCCGAGACGCGCTCAGCCGAACGGTGACCATCAATCGCTCATCGGCGGTTGGATCGAGTATGATGAACTGAAGAGCGGAGTCTTGTTCAGACTCAAGGGCGGGCGCCTGTTCCGCCAACAAGCCCTCAGTTTGTGGGTCAGTAGAGACCAGCACTTTGCCTTCGCTATCAATCACGGCCAGGCAGCGAAAGGCAGGGTCTTGCAGAAGCACGGTCTGCAACTGGAGACGCAGCGCGTCGCGGGCGGTGGTGGCGCTTTGCTCTGAGCCTGTCGAAGGGTTAGCCGCATTGACGACCAGGAGGCTCACATTTTCCCTGGTGGGAGGCAAGGCCGCCAGAAACGCCAAACTCGCAATGCGATGCTCGATCCATTGGCGGATCTGCATTTCCGTCACCGCAGCCACGGAGGATAGTTTAGCCGTAACCTCGCGCTGGATATCCTGCCGTTCGCGGAGGGTAGCATACCAACTGATAGCGCTCAGTGGCACGATCGCCAGGACCAGGAAGGCGGTCAGCAGGGTCCTGCCCAACCCTCCACGCATCCCAGTGGTCGGGATCCGAGACTGTTCCATCGGGCCTGACGGCAACATGATCGTTCGCCTATACTACGCATGTGTCCGAATCACCCTAGATCCCATATTTCTTCCCCTCGCAAGACGCGGCGGATTTGGTTGGGGAAGCGATCCGGGTCGAGTGGCTTGGCGATGAAACCATCGAAGCCAGCACTGCGGGCACGCTCCATACTGTCAGCAGATACGTCGGCGGTCACGGCAACGATGAGAGTGCTGTTGAAGCCCGGATGGGCGCGCAGCCTCTTCAACACCTGGTATCCGTCTTCCTCCGGCAAGAAAATATCCATTAAGATCAAGTCAATGTGCGGCAGCGACTCTGCAAATTCCAACACCTGCCAGCCCGACGCCTTCCACTCGCACTTCTTCACGCCAAGATAGGCCAGCAGGCGTGTGATGAGCACGAAGTTCTGGAAGTTATCCTCGACGACAAGGATTGTAGCGTCTTTTGGTTGTATGCCCATAGTGACCTCTACAATATGCTGCTTTTCCGCAGTGCCTCTTTGACTTGTTCGGGTAGCCGGTCCACGTCAATGGGTTTCTGAATATAACCATCGCAGCCCGCTTCCAGTGTACGCTCCCGGTCCCCTTTCATCACGTTGGCTGTAAGGGCCAGGATGGGCACATGCTGCAGGCCAGGCGTCTCACGGAAGCGTCTAGCCAGGTCATAACCATCTATTTCTGGCAGATTGATGTCCAGCAAGATCAAATCCGGCTGCATCTGGGCAGCCATTTCCAATCCGGCAAGACCGTCCGTCGCCTCCAGCACGGAATAATCCTCTGCCTCCAGGATGCGCCTCACCAGCAGGCGGTTTGAAGGATCGTCCTCGATATAGAGGATGCGAATACTACTCATCAGACAAGCCCTCCGCACGGAATCTGCACCAAAACAGCAGCCGAATTGCCATAGGTGCTCTCATTATATCAGATTCCAATTTAGATTTCAATGTTACGCCAATACTAGTGCGTTACAGATTGGTTACAATTTCGCCCATCGAAAACGTTACGGCTCGCCCTGCCGACAGAATGATCTGAGTTTGACACGCACAGTGTTCTGTGGTACTATCTCACTGCCCGTCTCTCTAACTTCTGGAATACGTGCGGCGCTTCTGAACGCACGGGACTTGCCCTTTAGTGGCAAGCTATGCTAGAATATAGACAGCAGCCACACGTTGTGGCGAAAAGATATGATTTGCGTTCTCTACAGTGATGGAACGCGGGCGTAGATCGAGTAGCAAAGCGCAATATCCATTAGTGAGAGGAGGAGTGATATGACACCATTGAGCTGGGCCATTGTGGCCACTGCTGTAATGTTGGTCATCGCAGCCGTCGTCGGGCTTGCCAAGGGCAAGGGTGTCTTCGGCGTGCTGATTGACGGGCGGGGGAAGTACAGCCTCTCGCGCTTGCAGATCCTGCTCTGGACAGCGTTGATTATCGGAGGGTACTTTGGCATCGCTCTCCCCAAACTGGCTTTCGTCACGATCCCGAATGATGTGCTGGGATTGCTCGGCGTCACCCTGGGCTCAACCGTCATCTCGACGGCTATCAAGGCCAACAAGATAAGCGACGGCCAGACGCGAGACGAGGAGCAGAACATCCGCAAGGCCATCGAGTCGGCACAGGACGAATTGCTGCGCCTGGCCGGGGTGGAGGCCCCTGAGACTCTCTCGCTAGATGAGAAGTCCAAGCTTCTGGCCGAACTGGGCAAAGACTATCTGGAGGAGCTGAACCGTGAGGCCGAAGCTAAACGCAAGCCCTCGTGGATGGATCTTTTCAGCCAGGAGCAAAAAGACAAGGAGCATCTGATTGACATCGGCAAGCTGCAGATGTTCGCCTGGACGATAGCCGCATTGGTCATCTACGGTTCGATACTGGTGTCCAAGTTGACGCTTCCGTTGGCGCAGGTATCCGAATTGACCGAGTTGCCGAACGTCACGAGCACTATCCTGGCGCTGATGGGCATCTCACAGGCGGCCTACCTGGGGATGAAACTGCCCAGCCCGAAGCCGTCTTCGTGACACTGTCTGCAGTGGGCAAGGCACAAGCCCCGGGGCAAACCTCGGGGCTTCTTGCCGGTACGAGTTCATACCAAGCAGCCTATGCTGAGCCGCTCGCTTGGTTTCGATATGCTGCTCCCTCTGGTCGCAGCTACTCAACCAGCGCTCGCTCGCCCACTACTGCATCCAGCCTGAGCAGTAACTATGGGGACATATACGTGGTTCCTTTACGTCCTGCGCTGCGCCGATGGCACGCTCTACACGGGCATCACCACCGACCTGAACCGGCGCGTAGCCGAGCACAACGCTGGTCGGGGAGCGCGTTACACGGCGGGGCGCCGTCCCGTGACGTTGCTCGCGGCCTGGCGCTTCCCCGACCGCGGGGCAGCGCAGCGAGCCGAAGCCTGCTTCCGGCGATTGCGCCGAGCGCGGAAACTGGCGCTGGTCGCGCGGGGGCTTCCCTTTGGAGACGGTCGTCCGCCCCAGCGATGATCGCCCGCGCCAGGTCTGCTCCACCTGCGGGCGCGTCCCAGAATGAGCCGCAATGCCAAGCCCTGCGCGGACGCTTTGGTCGTGCGCGATGATCGCTTTGTATGGTGTACTGCCCTTTTGCAAGGCTCGCCCGCTATCTATCTCCTTTGCGACGGCGGGTAGCCTTCCGGCGCGAAGTGCCGCTCTGGTAATCGGGGGCCAGGATGGGGGCAGGTGTGCAATGGCTCGCGTCCAACATACGGGTCGCCAGGCGAGGATCAACTTCTTCGATCCACTTGGCTGTGGTAATGACGGTCGGCAGCCGAGCATTGTAGCGGTAGTCGAAGATCTGGTACAGTTTCTCCCGCGCCCAGGGCGTGGCTGACTCAGTGCCCAGGTCGTCGAGAATGAGGAGTGGGACACGGCGCACCTCCTCGAACTGCTGGTAGAAGGTGACTGTGCTCTGAGGACTGAAAGTGGCCCGCAGGTAGTCTAACAGATCAGGGACAACGACGAACAGGACCGGGTGGCCCTGCGCCACGCGATAGTTGGCGATGGCGGCGGCCAGATGGGTCTTGCCGCAGCCGTAGGTGCCGGTGATGAGCAGCCAGTCGCGGGGGTCCTCGGCGAAGGCGCGGGCTTTGTCGAAAGCCTCTTTGAGGCTTTTCTCCTCATCGCGGGATAGTTCTCCCTTACGCAGGTCGAAGGCCTCAAAGGTCTGATGGGTGTGCAGACCCAAGCTACTCAGATCGAACTGATCCTGAACGAGTCCCACCCGCCGGTAATCGGGTGCGGTGATGGAGACAATTCGAGCCAGGTCGGGATCCACCAAGCGCGAGCGGAGCCGCAGGGGAATCTCCTCCAACTCGCGGTTGGTGGTGACGGCGGTGGGCAAGCGGGCGTTGTAGCGATAGTTGAAGATCTGGAACAGTTTCTCCTGCGCCCAGGGGGTGCTGCTCTCGGTGCCCAGGTCGTCGAGGATGAGGACCGGGACGGTGCAGACCTCCTCGAAGCGGGCGTCGTATTCGGTGGGACTGGAGGGAGCGAAGGAGGCGCGGAGGTGATCCAGCAGATCGGGGACGGTGATGAAGAGCACCGGTTGGCCGCGCTCGACACACTCGTTGGCGATGGCGGCAGCAAGGTGAGTTTTTCCACACCCATAACCACCTTTCAACACCAACCACCCCTCCGGGTTCTCGGCGAAACCCCTGGCCTCCTCGTAAGCCCAGCGCAGGTTGGCCTGCTTATCGGGCGGGAGGCCGTGTCCCTCGGGCACAAAGGTCTCGAATGTCAAGTGGGCCAGGATGTCGAGATCGCTTAACGTGCGCAGCGCAGCCACGCGTCGCTGAGCCAGTTCGACCATGCGGCAGGTGCAGGGGACAAGTCTACCGAAGTCAGGATGGCCAACTGGCACGTCCGCCCGCATGTAGCCCAACCCTTTGCAGATTGGGCAGACTCTCTCTGCTGCCTCCCTTGACAGGCTCATCGTGTTTTTTCCCATTTGCTGTACCGTTGCCGATCCGCCTCGCTAGTTCGCCGGCTTGTCTTTTCTCCCCTCCCTTCGGTGCGCCAGCCTTCTAGGATGGCACGGATATACTTCCAACTGCGCTTGTTCAGCAATAGCGCCTCGCGGAACGCCTCCTCGATCCACGCGGCCGGGTAGGTCTCCTCTGCCTCGCGCAGTTCGTCGGCGATGAGCGGCGTGAGCAGGCCAACGTTCTGCTCGTAGAGGATGAAGATATTGGGCCGTCCGGCGGATTCAAGTTCGTCGGGCCACTGGCCGCGCGCGATGGCCTCGACGGCGGCACGTCCCTTGGGCGTGTTGGCGAAGTAGAGTTCCTCGGTCGTTCCCCCAACGGTGGCCTCGACCCGCAGCAGTGTCCCGCGCTCAATGGCGCGCTCCAGCGCCCCGCTCACGGCCTTACCGGCAGCGTCGCCCAGGCCAGAAAGCAGCACCTGGTCGGAAGCCAGGTCGGCGCGGCGGAGATAGCGCACCTTGCCCCGCTGCCGGCCCAGCCGCCACAGCACGTGCAGCGTGAGTTTGAGCTCGGCCAGGTCGTCAATAAGCGGGATGAGCTCGGCGAAGACCGGCTCAGGGACGTTGACGCTGCGGATTTTGCCCGCTGGGAAGCCGCTGAAGGTTTTCATACTCGATACTGGATGCTGGAAGGAAACTCCGGAACCAATTCAGGGGAGGGACTATCGTTCAGTCAAAGAGCCACTTAAGCCTAGATTTCGCACTCCGCTAGCAGCTAAATCAGGCCAGTCGTCCTGAGTGCCGCGAAGCGGCGTATCGAAGGGGCGATTTGGCCATGATCTGTACAATCACTGTTACGATTTCCAGGGGTGCGAAAAACAGGCTAAGGAAGCCATCACTGACCTACCATTTCCTCAATCTGCCCGACGAGTTGTCGCAACGAGGGAAGCAGGCGGGAGACATCCTCTGGAGTTATCCCAGGGCTGGCGAAGAAGGGATACCGCTCCAGCGTGTAGAAGTCTGTGGCCTCCTCGCAAAGCTCTCGGAATCTCTCCAGCATTGGCTCGAAGCGAATCGCCTCGTTGAGCAGCGTCTCCAGGTTGTGGATACGTTGTAGTTCCCACCCTTGAGAGAGCAGGTATCCCTTGAGATACTTCTCCACTGCCTGCTGAAGGTGAAAACCGGCCACCTCAGCATCCCCCCCTTCTCGCAACAGAATTTCCGCTGTACGCACGTCCTTCTGGGCTTTGACAAACCAATCCTGCGGATAAAGGATTCTTCAAGCGGCATACAGCACCTCACCATGCGATATGATCGTCTGCAGGAACTGGTCTCCTCTCTTCAGACGCTCCTCTAATTCTGCAGGTGTTACCACCAGCAAGTCCACCGGAATGCGACGCTGCGGGTCTCGGAGCAAACGCCTGACATGCACGGCCCGCTGGTAAGGGGACGCCTGGCTATCCTTGACGATGAGCAGATCAATGTCACTGATCTGGCCCGGCACGCCATAAGCCTGGGAGCCATAGAGTATAATCTGGTGAGGACGATACTCTCTGGCCAATGTATGGACAATTCTGTCCAGCAGAGCCTTAATGTTCTGAGGCATTTCCATAAGCAGGCTCCTCTACGCAAACTCCACCGGCTGCCGACGCGTCTCGGCATCGAGGAACTGGGCGAGACGCTCGTGGAAGAAGAGTTGCACCACGCCGGTGGGGCCGTTGCGGTGCTTGCTCACCATGATGTCGGCGATGTGCTGCTTCTCGGTGTCGGGGTGATACAGTTCGTCGCGGTAGATGAACATCACCACGTCCGCGTCTTGTTCAAGCGATCCGCTCTCTCTCAGATCTGCCAGCACCGGCCTCTTATCGCCGCGCTGCTCGACGGCGCGGGAGAGCTGGGAGGCGGCCACCACAGGCACGTCCAACTCCCGCGCCAGTCCCTTGAGCGAGCGCGAGATGTAGGAGACCTCCTGCACTCTGTTCTCGGAACGCACGTCTCCGGTCATCAACTGCAGGTAGTCCACCAGGACGAGGTCCAGCCCGTGCTCGGCGTGGAGGCGGCGGGCCTTGGTGCGCAGTTGCAGGGCCGAGATCGAGGGCGTGTCGTCAATGAAGACAGGGAGGTCGGCGAGTTTGCCGGTGGCCTGGACGAAGAGGGGCCACTCCTCCTCCCGCAGGTCGCCCAGCCGCAGCCGCTGGGTATCAATCCCGGTTTCGGCGGATACGAGGCGCTGCACGACCTGCTCGGACGACATCTCCAGGCTGAAGATGGCGATGCGCTGTCCGTGGCGGGCAGCGTTCCGCGCGATGGAGAGACACAAAGACGTCTTTCCAACTGAGGGCCTGGCCGCGATGAGGATAAAGTCAGAGCGTTGCAAGCCACCCAGCAGCCGGTCGAGGTCAATGAAGCCGGTAGGGACGCCCAACTGTTCGCCCCGGTGATCGAAAAGGTACTCGATGCGATCATAGTACTGGCGGATGATTTTCTGGAGGGGGGCCAGGTCGCGAGTGATGCGGCGCTCTGAGACGCTGAAGAGTACCTGCTCGGCCTGATCCACCGTCTGGTCTACATCCTCGGCTTCCCGGTAGGCCAATTGTGCGATCTGACTGGCCGCGCCGATCAGGCGCCGGCGAATGGCAGCCTGTTCGACGATGTGGCCGTAGGCCTCGACGTGTATGGCGCTGGGAACGGCGTTGATGAGGTGCGTGATGTAGGCCGCGGCACCGACCTCCTCCAGTTGCCCCCGTCGCTCCAACTCGTCGCACAGTGTGACGAAGTCAACCGGCTCGCGCCGCTCGTGGAGCGCAAGGATGGCCTCGTAAATCCAGACGTTCTTCTGGATGTAGAAATCCTCCCCCTTCAGGAAGGGGGAGACACGAAACAACGCTTCGGGGTCAATGAGGAGAGAGCCAAGAACTGCCTCCTCAGCCTCGATGTTGTGAGGGACCATCTTGTCGGGAACAGCCATACGCCTTCTTACTGCAGGGGCAAGTCATCCAGGTCAAGAGTGTTAATGAAGTTACGGAAAGCCGATAACTCCTCGTCTCCCGTCTCGGTAACATCCGCCTCCGGGATGATGCTGGCTTGCGCCATCACATCCTCCGCGACGAAGATAGAGGCATTGACACGCACGGCCACATTGATGGCATCGGAGGGACGCGAGTCAATTTCCACTTGACGCCCATTCAGGTTCACGGTGATGCGGGCATAGAAAGTGTCGTCGCGCAAATCGTTCACGGTGATATGAGAGACCTCACCCCCCAACTCAGTGATGACATTGGTGAGCAGATCGTGGGTCAGAGGACGAGGAATCTCGATGTCCCGCAATTGAATGGCAATAGCCTCAGCTTCATAGGGCCCGATCCAGATTGGCAGGAGCCGCTCACCGTTCACCTCTTTAAGAAGGACTACGCGATGCTCCGTCATCAGGCTCACCTGGATGCTCTCCACCTTTACCTCAATCATTATCCGCCTCCTGGCAAGGGCTGTAACTCAATCCAATTATACCACCGACCTGTGGCGGATGGCAAATCAGTTGGGTGGCGTGATATGGAAATCGCGGCTACTGCAGGAGCGCCCAATGCTGACCGCGTCGTCAGGCAGTGGTTCACCCTGCACCGTCGTGGCAGGCAACCGCTCGCCGGTGACCCGATTGTAGGCCCCGATCCGTATCTCGCATTGATCCAGGGGAGCGCCCTCAGGCAGCAAGATGAAGCGTTGCTCGCGGATCGCATCGCCCGGCTGCCAGAAGGCCAGAGGAAGCATGCCCAACCAGGCGTCGCCATCTGCCTGGGCGATGGGAGGCTGACCGGCCGGGCCCAGGTGGACGAAGATGGTGTCGTGGGCCTGCGCTGCTGACAGGCTCAGCCAGGTGAGCGTGAGGCTCAACCGGTCCGGCTGCGGGTCAACCTGGGCGGCCTGGAGGCAAAGCACCTGCCCAAACACAGCCAGCCGGCAGGCTGAAGCAGGGTCTGTGTGGGTGGCAGAGGCAACAGCGCCGGCCCACTGGAGTTCGAAGGTGCCGTCGGGATGGTAGCGCGACAGATAGACCGCGTCCATCTGGTGTGCCAGTTGATAGAGTTGATCGGGCGGCGTGATCACTCCCCGCAGGTCCATCTCATAAGGCCCGGCCTCGCGGGATGCGGCATCTAGCCAGGGCACGCTGCGCGAGAAGGTATGGGGGTGTTGGCCGGTGACAATAGCCGGGAAAGCCCCCAGGTCCACGGAGACAGGGGCCAGGATGACACCCCAGTAGCCCACAGGGTAAGGGGAACGCCTGGGCCTGTAACGGTCGGGGAAGTTGACGAAGAGCAGGCGCGGTTCTCTGGCCTCGCGAGCTTCGGTTTGAACGGCCCGAACCAGTTCGTTCAGGTGAGCGACGCCGACGGCGTACGTGCGCCGGAAACCGGTCAGCAACAGGCCACTCTGCAGGGTGATAAGGCCGAGTAGAAAAAGACCAACAATCCGCCACACGCGGCGGACCGGTGACTTGTCCACTGACGGCAAGAGGGCACACGCCCACAGCAGCGCCACGCCCGGGCTGGATAGGTAAAGCAGCCGTTCCCCAAGGCTCACGTAGCTATAGTCCAATCCGGCGGCGGAGGGAGCAATCCCCAGCAGGGCCCAGGCCAGCCCGAACAAAGCCTGGCGGCCCTGCCCGGCACGGTATGCAGCGACGAGCAGCCCGCCGAGAGCCAGCACGACCAGCGCCAGCAACGTGCCCGATGCCATCGCCTGCCCGATCTCGTATCCGGCCGGCCGTCCCAGCAGGGGAAATACAACTCCCTGGAGCAGATACAGCGGTGTCGAGGCCTCGAATTCAAGCGTAGTGTAGCCGGCCCGGCGGGGAAGCCGGAGCCACAACAGCCCAAATCCTGCTGCGACGATGAGGTAGGCCAGAGGCAGCCACCAATGCGTTTTGCCCACGGCTCGCCGACGTACCACCAATTCTACGAGCAAGGGCAAGATAGCCAGGACCGCCACGCCCTCCTGGACGGCGAGGGCCACCAGGAAGAGCAACAGACCAAAACCGGCGACCAGATAGTTCCTGCGACTATCTCTGCGGGCTTCGAAGTAGGCCAGAAGAGCCGCGCTCTGTAAAGCTGCGGCCATCGGTTGCGCAGGCGCGGCCCACGCCACCGCCTGGTACGAGAAAGGACACCAGGCGACCAGCGCTGCCGCCGCCACGGCCGTCCAGCCTCCCAGCCTCAGCCGGCGGCTGAGGGCAAAGACGAGCGCGACGTTGAGCAGATGGTACCCAACCTGAGCAGCGTGCAACAGAGGAGCGTCCAGTGAGCCGTCCGGCCGCAGGAAAAGGTAATTGTAGAGCACCAGCGCTGGCCGATAGAAGTGGTAGTCGGGCATCGGTTTGATGAGTTCCCCCACCGATCTCCCCACCACACGGCCATACCAGAGAGGGTCATCCCAGATAAAGCCAAAGTCCAGGGCATGACCATAGAGCCAGGCTGTGACCAACAGGAGGAGCAGCATGGCGGATGGCGGGCGTGTGTCGCGTTTTGCGCGTTGCGGGTTGCGGGTCATTGGTCTTGCACCGTGATTGTGGTCAGACGAACGGCGTCGGCACCCTCGGGTGTGGTAAGGCGTTCGCCCTTCGACAGGCTCAGGACACCGCCGTCAGGGGCGTACAGGCCGGCGAAGAGGGTGTAGTCGCCGGCGGGTGCATCGGCGGGTAGGGTGAGCGTGCGCACGTCGGTGACGTACTCGCCGGGCAGCCAACCGGTGGTGGGGCGGGTCCAGCCGGCGGGGACGCCATCTGACTGAGCAACCAGTGCACCGCCCTGCTCTGAGCCTGCCGAAGGGTCCGGGCCGATGAGGTGCAGGAAGACGTGGTAGGAGGTGTGGGTCTCCGCCTCGGCGCGCCAAACGAGGGTGACGGTGAGGGGGTGACCAGGGGACAGGGGGACAGGGGGACAAGGGGATAGGGTGGCCCCTACAAGGGTGGCGGTGTCGCCTAGACAGGCACCTATTGCTATGTCCACCGGGAGTGGAGTGAAGGTGCGTTCCGGCGCAACGACGCGGATGCCCCCGATTCGCTGACTCGCCGACTCGCTGACTCGCAACGTCCAGATGTAGGTGGCGGTGTCGAGGGTGGCGGGGAGGTGGAGGAAGTGCTGACCACGCCAGACGTCGCCGGGCTGCCAGGCGGAGGTGGGGTGCCAGGGGGCGGTGGGCGGGAGGTCGAACTCCGCGACAGGGAAGCCGTCGGGAGCCAGGAGCGCCAGGTTGACGGTCAGGTCATCGGCGAGCTGCTCCTCTGCTCCATTGGCGCGCCAGAAGGTGGTGAGGAGGACAGGGTCGCCGGGGGCGGCCTGATCGCGGTCGAAGTCGGCGCCGAGGAGGGTGAGTGGGCCGAGGGATGCGTCGAACCGGTGGCGGATGGCCAGCGCGTCCGGGTCAGCGGGACGGGGCGGGGCGACGACGGCGACCTGTCCCAGCGGCAGCGCGGGGCCGAGGGCGCGTCCGCCGGCGTCGTGGGCGGTGAGGGGAGCCAGCGTGTCCCGGTCGAAGGCGACCACCTCGACGGCGTATGTGCCCGGAGGGGTGCCGGGGAGGAGCGGAACGGAGAGAGCGACGATACCATACCGGTCGGGCGGCCACTCCCACTCGGGAGGCGGGCCGCGATGCCAGCGGGGCGGGCGGACGTCGGCGCCGTTCCAGGAATGGCCCTGAGTATCCACGACGTTGACGGCGATGCCGTAGTCGGGGCCGCCGGGCCGGAGCGCCCGCCAGTAGGTCGTGACCTCGAATCGCTCTCCGCCGGGCACCCCCTGCGAGGGCAACTCATCGTAGCCCAGGAGGACATACTCATCGCCGAAGGTGATCTCTGTGGGAACGTCCACGCTCAGCAGGCGGCCATCCACCAGGTTGGCGCGACGTAAGGGAGTCTCCACGCGGTCAATGAGGGTGAGTTTGGCGATGAGCAACAGGATGGCGACGACCAGGAGAAGCCAAGGGGAACGTGTAAAACGTAAAACGTAAAACGTAATGCGTTTCATCTCTCTCCAATCCCGACGGGCGCCAAGATGACACGATTGTCCGCAGCAGCGGCGGAGCCGGTGACAGGCAGTCGTTCACCCGTCTCCAGAAGGTAGAATCCCGTCTCCAGAACGTAGTCGCCGGGCGGTGACTGAGAGCTGATGGGGATGTCGTAGTAGTCGGCGATGACCTCACCGGGGACCCAACAGGTGGTCGGGAGGTCACCGCGCAGCGGCATGTGATCCTGCTGGCCGATCAGTTGCCCATCCGGCCCGACCAGGTGGGTGAAGACGGTGTATGGCCGGGTCATCGGCTTCAAGGATCGCCAGTAGAGGGTCAGGTGAAGCGTGTCGCCAGGCGCGGGATCATCCGGCTCCAGGTTGTATCCCAGGAGGGCGATGGAATCACCGAAGCGGGCGTCCAGGGGATGGGCGATGGGAGGCGGATCGAAGACACGGGTATGGGTAGGCGGATCGGTCAGACCGGTGGTGACGACGCGGAGGAAGGTGTTGAAGGTAAACAGTTGCAGCGCCAGGAGGCAGGCGACGATGACGAAGCCAATAACGGATTCGGGCTCCCAAGCGCACCGGCCTGAAGAGCTGGTGCCGGCTTGCTCCGGCGTCGCCTGTTCACGGCGGCGTGGAGGATGGCAGAGGTATGTCAACCCACGAGCGGCCACGAGAACGGCGAAGGGGGTCAGGAAGAGCCACACCCGCGCCACCTCGCCCCGGGCGGTGCCGGAGAGGTCGAGAAGTAGGAGCCCCAGGGCAAAGCTGAGGGTCAGAGGATCGTTGGAGAACTGCGCGTTGCGTGTTGCGTGTTGCGTGTTACGTGTGGCGTGAAACGTAGCGCGTACTGCCTTTGCCAGGGCGACGAAGAAGAGTAGCGCCAGCGGCAGGCCGAGGAAGATGAAGAAATCGTACAGGTGATAACCGAGCCAGGCCCAGTAACTCCGGTTCAGACCCAGGTGGTAGGACATTGAGACGCGCCAGATGTCGAGTAAGCCGGTGCCGAAGGCTAGTTGGTAAGTAAGCCAGAGTGAGGAAAGTCCGACGAGGAAGGCGATCAGGTTGCGTGTCGCGTGTCGCGTGTTGCGTGTTGCGTCGGGTTGGGTGAGGAGCCAGAGCAGAGCGAAGAGGCCCATAGGCAGCAGGAGGGCCACAACGCTGAAATTCAGCAGGGAGGCGAGAGACAGGGTGAAGCCAGCGACCAGCAAGGCAGAGCGACGGGATTGGGTCAGGCCAACGTGGAAGAAGTAGCAGGCGGTGCAGGCCAGCAGCGGGTAGAGCTGTTCCCAGCGGGCCGACCAGAGGGCCAAGGATGGCACCAGAGGGTAGAGGGCGACAGCCCAGGCAGCGGTGCGTCGGCCGTAGGCCCGCCGGGCCAACCCATAGAGGGGCAGCAGTGTGAACCCGCTCACCAGCGGCAGCATCATCTGGATGACTGCACTGCCGATGGTCGCGTTGGAGAGACGCATCAGAGACAGGTCGTGACACTGGTAGAGGCGCAAGCGGAAGCCCAGTGCGTCGGCCAGGAATGGCGCTTGCTCCAAAAGGCGGCGGGCCAGGTAGAACAGGAGCGGCAGGCCGGGCGGGTAGCGCTGAGGGTGGACAGGGAAAGTCGGCATGAGCGCCGGATAGCGGCGCAGGAAGTCTCCCGCGTCCTCAATGGTGCTGCCGACGGAGAAGACTCCGCTGGCGCCGGCCGAGACGGTACGGTAGAAGAGCGGTCGAAGGAAATCCTGCTGCTCGGCCGATAGCAGGCCGACTTGGATAAGGGGAACAGCCAGCACCAGGGCAAGAAGGATGAGTCCCCTTCGCCACCTGGAGACATCTCCGTCTCCGGCAGCATGTCTGACCCAGACGAAGGCAAGAACCAGGTACAACGCGAGCGTCAACGCAGGGATCCAAAGCCGGTCGAGCCGGCCGGGGATGGCATAGGCCCAGCGCCACTCCTGCGGGCCGCGCAGGTAGGGGCTGAGGTTGAGGGAGAAGGCGAGGAGGAAGAGAGCCGTCAGGAATGTGATGCCCCAGAGGATAGGAGAGGCAGGATGTAAGAGGCGTGAAACGTGAAACGTGTTGCGTGTTGCGTGTTGCGTGTTGCGTGTTGCGTGATGTGTGATGCGTGAGCGGAGGGAGAGGGCGAGAAGGGCGACGAGGGCGACGAGGGCGACGAGGGAGAGAGCGTCGGCGGCCAGGCGGAGAGGGGTTTCGCCGAAGCGGACGCGGATGGTGTGCCGGCCGGCGGGGACGTCGAAAGAGATCAATCCTTCGGAATCAGTAGGAGCGATGGGGATGAGGTTGTCGTCCACGGTGACGCGCCAGCCGGGGTAGTAGAAGGCCAGGTAGCGGGCACGGAAGGGCACGGGGCTTTCCAGCTCTACGGTGGCGTCCAGGGGGCCATAATCGGCGCTGAAGACGCGGGCGCCTTCGGGCAGGCTCTCCGGCGGCAGGCGGATGACAGCATCACCGGTGGCATAGGCGGCGTCGAGGGCCGGGTCTTCGGGCATACCATGTACCCACACGGGCATATACTCCCCCTTGGCTGTGGTTCCCACGGTGTGGGAGGCTCGTTCCCAACCGATCATCCCGGTGATGGAGATGTCCCCCGGCGGGGAGCAGTGTCGGGGGTAGAACCAGCCCAGGTGAGCGAGGATCAACAGGAGAATGAGAAAGACGTGGATCATGAGAGAGAGACGACGGGGTGAGCGGGTTGGTAGGTCGGTAGGCTGGTAGGCTAGTAGGTTAGTAGCAGCGCCGGCCAAGACGGCCGCGCAGAGGGTCGCGGGGCCTACCAGCCGCCAGGGGAACTGTACCCGCTGCAGAAGCGGGAGGTGATCCCAAACAGGGCGGGAAACGGGCAGGATCAAGAACAGGCACACGGCCAGCGCTCCGGCGAAGAAGGCAACCTGCAGGCGGCGCCAGCGATCCCGCAAGGCGAGCAGTCCGACCACAGCCAGCAGCACCGGGATCAGCCCCAGTCCTCGCGCAGGCGAGTCGTTGATCAGGGTGGGGTCGGCGTTGCGGGGCAGGGCGAAGAGCTGCTCCAGGGGCAAGAAATTGTTGGCGTACTCAAACACCCAGGCCCCACTCAACCGTTCGCTGTGGACAAAGCGCAGGTCGGCCAGGGCCGGCAGCCAGAAGAAGGCGCTCAGGCCCAGGCCCACCAGAAGCGCCAGGCCGCCCCACAGGGCTACCCCCCTGCCCTTCTGGTATCCCACCACGAGGAGATAGGCCAGGAGGAGCGGGGCGAACAGGAGGGCGAAGGCATTGTGCGTGAGGATCAGCCCGGCGAAGCTCAGTCCGGTCACCGCGAAGCCCACGCGCCGGTCGGCGCGGCGCAGCGCCCAGAGAATCAGAGGCGGGAACAGCCAGGCGCTGGATTGAGAAAGTCCACCACGATAGAAGACGTCGTAGGCGTGGAAGGGAACATAGGTGTATAGCACGGCGGCAACCAGCCCCGCGTAACGGTCAAAGAGGTCGCTGACGAAGAGGTAGACCGTGTACGCAGCGAGCACCCAGCCCAAAGCGAATGCCAGGTTCAACGCCCAAGGCCACGGGAGGCCCAGCAGGCGCAGGAGCGCGGCGCCGTAGGCCGAAGCGGGCGCGGCGAAGTCGAACAGCGGGTAGCCGAAGCCGTGGGCCATATCCGGTGCCCAGCGGCTGAAGAGAACCCCCTGTCGCAGAAGGTGCTCTACCTGCACCGCCCGCCACAGATGAAACCCGTTGTCGTAGCCGCAGGTGAAATCGGCGGTGAAGAGGGGTTGGAGGGCGGGGAGGAGCAAAATGAACAATGAACAATGAACGATGAACGAATTGCGAATGGGGAATAGCGAATGGCGAATGGGGAGTTTGGTCATCGTGGCTCTCCATCCGGCTCAGGGGAAGTGGTGAGTGTTATCGTTTCGACGATGGCTTCGCTCCAGCGCACGAGCAGGTCTTCGCCGGTCGGGGTAAGGTGCTCCAGGGTGTCCGAGTCGTACAGCCCGACTCCCAGCAGGTACTCGCCGGCGGGCAGATCGGCCGGCACCGTCAGCAGGTGCTCATCGAGGACAATCTCTCCGGGTCGCCAACGCCAGGTCGGCTCTGCGTCGCCACACGGGAGACCATCGTGCTGCGCCACCAGTGGGGCTTCTTCCGCTTCGGCCCTCCCGTCCAGCAAGTGCACGAAAACGGTGTAGCTCTTCGAGGTCGGCTCCAGAATCTCCCAGGAAAGCGTGACGGTGAACGGCTGACCGGCCAAGAGGGTCATCTCCGGCACATGCACGCCGTGGAGCAGAATGTTCTCCTGATACGTGATGGGAGAGGGCAATGCACCCGGTATGGCCGCCTCCGCGCCGGCCGGAACGAAGAAGTTGACGAAGTAGGGGGCACCTGCGGCGAATATCGGGTCAACCATCTGGCGGCCGGACGGAAATAGAGTTTGCAACCTGCTCAGGATACGGTGTTCGTGTCCCAGGATGACGAGGTAATGAATAGGCCGGTCGGTCTTGGCCGGATAGATCAGGCAGCGGGCGCCGTCGAAAGCGCGGACTGATGAGCTGTCGCGGGCGTGCAGGGCGTAGGTGATGGCCGGTTCGAGCCTGTCCGGCACGGTCACCAGGATGGTTTCGTCGGCCGGCGCATTGAGCATCACTTCGGCGGCACGCCACTTGCCCACGTCCATCGCGCCGGGCAGGAGGGGCCAGTTGGCCCAACGGACAAAAAAGTCGTAGCAAGTGGCCCACGCACTGGCAGCGAAGATAGTCAGCAGGAGTAAAAGGGCCAGATTCCGCAGGCGGGGGGCGACGAATCGCCACAGGTGGTACCCGCCCAGCGCGCAGAGCGCCGCCGTGGCCGGCACCGCAGCCAGGACGCGGTAGAAGACCGGCGTAGGAGCGGAGAGAAAACCGGCCGGCAGAACGCCCACGAACCAGGCCAACCAGACGTTGTAGGCTGGCCGCCGAATCTTGCAGGTGGCGACGGCGATGCCAAGCAGCAGCAAGAAGCCCATCGCCGGATCATAGATCGGACGGCTCGGCAGGTCGTGAAGAGCGGCCCCACCCAGCCAGAGCCAGCCCGCCAGCGTGCGTCCCAGATTGGGCAATATGGCGGATGCCAAAGCCGCAGTCCGTAGTTTGCGCTCAAACCACTCTGGGTGGGTCAGGAAGTTGAAGGCGAGCGGAGCGTATATCAACAGGGCAGACCCACATGCAATGAGAAGTCCCTTCCAACGCGCGCGCCACCAGCGCCAACCCTGCCCCAACCAGCCCAGCAGGACCAGGAGAAAAACAAGCGGTAGCAGACGAGCGGACACCCAAACGTATTGGGCGGCACCTAGCACCAATCCGGCCAGGGCGAAATCCCGGCCCCGGCCGTCCCGCATGCCACGCCAGAAGAACCACACGGCGGCGATGAAGGTCACGACGATCAAAGGTATTTCCCACCCCATGCGGCTGTTGAGGAGATAAGCATAGTTGACGCCCAGCGCGGCGGCGCCGCCCAGCGCCAACCAATCAGCCTGCTCGCTCTCCCGGCGCAGGATGTCGCGGATGGCAAAGAACAGCAGGGGCACACTGGCGGCGCTGCTCACCGCACTGACCCAGCGAGGAGCACGATAGCCAGCACCCATCTTGAGCGCCAACGCGGTCAGCCAGAAGAACGCAGGCTCGCCACGGGTTCCAGGGTAGTAAATCTGGAAACCGCCACCCTGCACCAACCGTTGGGCCTCCATCAGGCCGTATGCTTCATCGTAAAAGAGGCCAGGGGGGAACGTGGCGAAACGGTACCAGCGCAGGCAGACCGTCAGCACCAGCACGAGCGCCAGCAGCACCCAGACTGCGAAACGCTGCTTCATATCACGTGGAGCGTGTTGCATAGTGCTTCCGCGTTTCATCTCACCATCCGTAAGGTGCGACGCGCTTGCGTTGCTTCCATAAGTACTCTATCACAACAGTTCCGTATCCGTTTCAAGGCCGGCACAGTCCAAGAAGCGCGTCGCACCAGCTATGGGATCACGACGACTTGGTCAAGTAGCAGCAGGCCCTCTGGCAATGGTTGGCCTGATGCGTCAACGCCCGCCAGCCGCTCTTGGGTATCCGGTTCGTACCAGCCGATAGAGAGCCGGTAGTTGCCCGCCGGCACGTCGCGCAGGTCAATCTGAGCCTGGTCTGTAACCAGTTCCCCTGCCTGCCACAGCGAGGTAGGGTAGGCCCACTTGCGCGGCATCCCATCGAACTGGGCGGCGAGCGCTCCATCCTCACGCAATAGATGCACAAAGAACTTGTAGTCGGCCCCGGGATGCTGGCGCGCCTCCCATTGCAGGTCAACGTACAGGGTGTTGGCAAGCCGGTGCCAGCCAAGCCCGCGCAGCAGGATAGATTCGTTCCAGGTCGCGTTGGGTTGGAGCCGTGAGCAAGCGTCAAACGTGAAACGACAAACGTCAAGTATCTGGTTCCCGCCAGTGAAGGATAGCACGTATTCGCCCGGTGGCAAGCCTGGCAGGGTGAGGGGCGTTCGCAGGACTGAGAAAGCTCCCTTTTCCACAGTTAGCATCTGGGTGTGCAGAGCTGGCCCCTCCGCCGCGCGCAGCGTCACGGTGACGTCCCGGCGTTCCGGCGATGACCAGTGGCTTTCGAGCACGGGAGGCTGACCCGGCTCCAACCAGGCCTGAGAGAGCAGAAGCCCATCGAAGTCGTGCGCGACACCGAAGTGAACGCCAGGCTCCGGGCGCGTGGCGAAGACGGTCAGGTCATCATCTTCGTAGACCGGGCGGGTGGCCAGCGCAGCGATCCAATCGGCGGCGAGGTCGGGAGGCAGGAACTGCTTGTGGATGGCGGCATAGCGGATGCCTGCTTCGGCCAGTGCGGCCAGTTCGACGCCCAGTTGGGCCTGGCCACGCAGCGGCTCTCGCCGGGCGAAGGCGCGGGTGATGGTGTTTCCCTGGATGAAGTCGAAGGCCGAGATCGGCGGACGAGAGATATGCCCATTGACTATCGGCTTCCCGTGCACGGTTTGCCAGTACATGTAGAACTTGTCCGTCTGGCGATCCTGGGGCGCTGCGACGATGGCGAAGGAGCCCGGCTCCTGGGCCAGTTGGATGTAGAAAGGCGAGACGTAGGCAGGGGTGGTGGGGAAGGGGTACACCAGGAACTCAAACAGAATCAAGACGATGAACAATGAATCAATGAACAATGAACAATGGATCAATGAACGGTGGGCGCTGGAGGACAGTTTGGCAACACCGAAGCCAGCCAGTATGGCCAAACACTGGTCCAGCACGAGGTTCAGCCGAATCGGAGTGCGGACGAAGCCGATGATCGGGCTGTACCAGGGCAGATTGGGCAAGAGGACGTCACCGTTGAGGTACAGCTTAGTGCCCAAAGCTAACACCAACGAGAGCAGCGTCGCCACGATCAGCCAGCCGTGCTTGCGCCGCTGTTCTCGCCGCAGGCAATGGTACAGGCCCAGCAGCGCCAGCACCAGAACGACGTACCCTACAAAGACCGGGCGGTTGGGAGCGACGAAACGGTCGTAGAACGGGCGGACCGCATCGCCCCACAGGGGGTGGAGAAATGACGGCGTGATCAGGGCGAGTAGGTCTGTACCGAGCACCGACTCCACGTCAACCTCGGCATAGCCGGCACGAGCCTGCTCACGCAGCAAAGGGAAGGCGACCGGGCCAACCAGCAGGACTGCGACGAGCACGGCGATCAGCAGAGCGCGCCACAGGCTCTTCTCTCCCCATCTCTCACGCCGGGCGAAGAGAAGGCTCCAAACCAAGTACGGCCCGACCACCACAGAGGCATACATAGGTTGGTGCCAACTGGTGAACACGTTCAGGGCGAAGAAAAGCCCCGCGAGCAACCCGCGCCACCAGGTTGGGCGGCGAAACAAGGTGATGAGAGCCCACAGCAGCAACGGGATATACTGAGTGCTGAATATGGTGGGATGGATACATTCCCATACGTGATAGGGAGCAAACGTAGCCGCCAGGCCGGCGACGAACCCGGCACCGGTGTGTCCGGTCAACTCGTACACCACCAGGTAGATGCCGAAGCCCAGCAAGGTGAATCCCACCAGCGTCGTCACGTTGTGGGCCGCCAAAGCGCCCAACAGCGGCTCTAGGAGCAGCCACAGGGCTGTGTTGGTGTGGCTGAAACTATGGAAGTAGAGCGGAGCGCCGTGAGGATATAGAATGTCGGTCGTGTAGTAGAAAGGCAACCCCTCGCGCAGCGTTTTGCGGGTCCACCAGTTGGCCCACATGTTGAGCCACACGTCAATGTTATCACCGGCGAAGTGGGTGCTCATTTGGGTGATGAGCGGGTAGGTGAACGCGAGCGTGACTCCTGCGAACAGGAGGAACATCAAACTGTGAATTGCGAATGGCGAACTTGTCCTGAGCGTAGTCGAAGGGTTGCGAATGGCGAATCTCACGGCAGGCGGACCTCCCGTTGCAGCGCCGAGTTGGGGGCGAGGGAGCCGTCGGGCAGGCGTATCGGCAGCCGCTCCTGAGATACTGCGTCGTACAGCCCCATAGAGAGCGTGTAGGTGCCTGCCGGTAGCCCGTATGTGTCCAGGCTCACCAAATCGCTCACAATCTCACCCTTGCGCCAGGCAGAGGTCGGCGCCGTCCAATCGCGGGGCATCGTGTCCACTTGGCCAACCAACGTTCCCTCACCATCGAAGAGGTGTACGAACAATACGTAATCCCGGCCGAGGTCCTGCTGCGCGCGCCAGTCGAACTGGAGGTGCAGCATCTGATCGCCGGGCAGAAAACTCATCCGGGTCAAAACAACCTGGTCGTCGAAGGTCGCGACCGGTCCCGCGCCGTTCCCTGAGGCAAGAGGGAGGATCAGGACGCTGCCGACATCCCGTCTCAGAGACCCTTCGGGTTTCGGAAAACCCAAAGGGTCTAGCCGGACCTGTAGCCGATAGGGGCCTGGCGGCAAATCGGCGGGTAGTTCATACTGACCGAGACCAAAATCGCCCGCCTGCCACGTTTCCGTGGGCCAGCCCGCAACCAGCTCACCTTCGACGATTTGGGCTGCGCGGCCGTCGGGACCAACCAGCGCCCAGCGCACGCGGTAGGGGTGACCGGGGCTTTGGGCGGCGACCCACGCCACCCGCAGCGACAACGACTCCCCGGTGTGCGGATAGCGGGTATCCAGTCGCGCGTAAGCCAGTCCTAGCGCATCGCTCACCGGCAGCGGAATCAGCAGATCCTCCCCTGATACAGGGCGAGTCCGGTACACGATGATCTGCTCGTCCTCGTAGAAAGGATTGTAGGGAAGATACAGCCGCCAGGCTTGAATCTGCTGAATCGTCAAGAAACGGCGGTGCAGCACCAGATACCGCACGCCAGCGTCCGCCAGCGCGGCCAGGTGACGCGATACGTCGTCGCCGGGCGACTCCTGGTCACCGCCGGTGAAGGCCGAGAGGATGGGATGCCGGTCAATAAAGGCATACGCGCCTGGCGGCGTGCGGGCGACGATTCCCCCGACGATTGGCTTCTGATGCACGGTCTGATAGAACATGCTCAGCCGGCGCAGCTCGAGCTGGCGCACCGGGACGTCGGCCAGGGCGAAGGTATCCGGGTCCTGGCGAAGTTGCTCGTAGAACTGGGGAACGTTGACAGGGGTGGTCGGGAACGGCCAGGGCAGGAACTCAAACAGCACCAGCCCAGATAGCCCCACCACGATCCAGGGTCGCGCCGAAGGGCAGGCCCGCTGCACCAGCCACGCCACACCCAGCGCGGCGAGAACGGCAAGCCCCAGCGTCGTCATGACCGTGAAGCGGGTGGGGTCGCGGACGAATTTGGCGAGGGGGAGGAGCCAGGGCTGCAGCGGCCGCCGGCTGAGCACGCCGTTGAAACGGACGTAGGCCCCCAGCGACATTGAGAAGAACACCAGCGTGGAAAGCGCCCAGAACCAGACCGGGCCCGCTTTGGACCGACGCCGGGCGACGGTTACGACAGCGCCGAGCAGCGCCAGCGCCAGCGTTGCGTAGCCCAGAAACACCTGCCTGCGCCCGATGCGCCGGTGTAGCGGTGTGACCAAAGGGCCGAGCAAAGGATGCAAGCGGCTGGGCACGAAGAACGTCAGGACGTCAATGTCGTTCTCGCCGCGGTAAGGCACCAGCGCTTCATCTTGTACCCCCCCCTGCGAGGAGGGGAGTCCCCTCAGCAGGGGAAAGAGGAACGGGCCAATCACAATCAGCGTGACGACGCCCATCAGACACAACGTGGCCCAACGGATCCGCTCGCGCTCCCACACGAGCAGATAGAGCAGATAGAAGCCCAGCCACAACAGGGAAAACAGCAACAGGTGCCAACTGGAAAGCGCCGTCAGGGCCAGGAACAGCGCGGCCAGCAAGCCGTGTCGAAAGGGACACTTCCCACGAAACAAGCGGATGACGAACAGAATCCAGAGCGGAATCCACTGAGTGGTCAGGGCAATCAGGTGAGAGCTTTGGTCAATGTGGTAGGTGGAAAAAGCGAAAATCAGACCGGCGACCAAGCCCGCGCTCGGGCTGCCCGTCACGTGCCTGGCCAGTGCGTACATGCCCAACCCGCTGAGAAGGTAAGCAAGAAGAACCGTTACGTTGTGCGCTCCGATAGGTCCGACCAGTGGCTCCAGCAGCAAGGCGATAGCGGTGTTGACGTGGCTGAAACTGTGGTAGACCAGGCTGACGCCGAGAGGGTAGAACAGCATGTCCGTGTGATACAGGTCGAGACCCTCACGTAGGGCTGTCTTGGTCCACCAGGTGGCCCAGGGGCGCGCCCAGACGTCATAGTCGCCCCCTGCCAGGTGGGTGGTCAGTTGCGCTGGGAGCGGATAGGTGATTACCAGGGTCAGACAGAGAAACACAGCCAGAACCGGCCAGTTCGATGTGTTGACATATTGCGTGAAACGTGATACGTATTGCGTGTTGCGTGTCGCGTGTTGCATCTAAATCAGTTCTCACAAGCGTCTGGCGTCACAACGTACACCGTCGTCTGCACTTGCAGGGTGTAGCGGCCATCTGCCTTCACACGCTCCCACTCATCTTGCCTGAGAAGAGAGCGTTTGAGCCAGCCCCCCGTATCATACAGATCAACGTACATCACCTCACGAGTGACCGGGGTGAGCAGGTCGCTCATCCCGTCCGCGTAGATCCACCAAACCGGCTCCCCCCACGGTGTTCCCTCAAACGCGACTACGTACCGGACACCGCTCGCGCGAATCTCCTCTCGCAGGGCCGCGATGTTTTCCGATGAGGGTTCCTGCAACAGAGCCGATGGCATAGAGAGGTCCGCAATGCGTGTACCGGGTTGCAGGTCGTGCGTGCCCAGATACCAGGTGAGTGCCCAGGGGCCGAATTGATCCCAGAAGTTGATCAGGTAGACCCGCTCCCCCGGTGGAATCTGAGCCTGGATCCATGCCGCCAGGTCGTTCAACTTGGGGTGGGTTTCGTACGCCACTTCCATCAGCGACGGGTATGTTCTGAAACGGTCAGACAACACAGGTACAGCCATAATCAAGCTCACAACGAGCAAGATGGCGACGATGCCCCACCACTTGTTGAGCGACGATTGACGGTAGCATTCAAGACACCAGGTCAGCATCGCGCCGGTCAACACGTGGGCGGCCGGCACGAACGTGGCGATGAAGCGCGGGTCTTTGGGGAAGTTGAGCGTCATTTCGCCCACACCCACACCGAAGTAGATCAGAAGCAGGCGCAAGCGCGGGTCGCGCCAGCGGCTGGCCGCCCAGACGACGCCGATCAAGGTCACCAGAGCAAAGAGCGGCGACGGGGTGTGGTGAAACGTGATGCTGCGTGGATAGAACAACAGAGTCTCCAAGTTCCATGATCGGTGCGCAGGCTGGGCCGTGGCGTAGGACCAGAACTCGGCAATTTTGTACGGCCTGGCAAACCAGAAGAGCATAGCCAGGGCAAACGGGCCCAAGAGCCATATCCAGCGGCGCGTGAAGCGTGTTGCGTGTTGCGTGTTGCGTGTTGCGTGCCAGAGTAGAGAGGCTTCCATCAGAATAACCGTTGCCAGGGCCGGAAGACCGTAGGTGTACTTCGTCAGGAACGTGACCAGCAGCATCAGGCTCGTACCGGCGAGCCGCCAGGGTGTTGGCTCCTTGATGGCCCCGAGGTACAGCCACAGCATTCCGAAGCTGGCCAGCAAGCCCGGCACTTCCATCATGACCAGCGCAGACCCGATCAGGAGTGGCTGCGAAGTCAGCGTCAACCCTACAGCAGTGAAACCGATCAGCCAACCCCATCCTTCGTCCAGTTGCCGACTTGTCTGGTAGATCATCAGCAGCGCCGGTGGCAGGCAGGCGAGGCTGAACAGACGCGCCACCAGTGGCGACGCGCCAAAGAGCAAAAACGTTGCCGCTTTCAGCACTGAGAACGCCGGGGGGTAAAAGCCCTGCTGATAAAATGTGCGGGCGAATGTTTTGAGATCGCCGGCACGCAGGTCGAGCGCCATCGCCAATCCACTGTTGGCGTGAATCGCTTCGTCTGAGTCGAAAGGGTAGTCACGGTAGGTCCAGATGGTCCGGGCGATCATCACGACCACCAGACCGACGAACAGAACCAGGACGAGTGAAGCAACTCGAGGAGGGATGGGGGATGTGGAACGTGGGGTGTGGGATGTGAGATTAGAGATTGGAGATTGGGTCATTGGGTTTCTACAGAGATTGTGGTCAGCGGGACGGCGTCGGTGCCGTCGGGTGCAGTGAGCCGCTCGCCCTTCGACAGGCTCAGGACACCGCCGCCAGGGACGTACAGGCCGGCGAAGAGGGTGTAGTCGCCCGCCGGTGCATCAGGCGGGATGGTGAGCACACGCACATCTTCGATGTACTCACCGGGCAGCCAGCCGGTGGTGGGGCGGGTCCAGTTGGCGGGGATGCCGTCGGATTGAGCGACTAGATTCCCCTCTGGGTCGAGCAGGTGCAGGAAGGCGTGGTAGGAGGTGTGGGTCTCCGCTTCGGCACGCCAGACGAGGGTGGTGGTGAGCGGGTGACCGGGGGACAGGGTGACGGGGGGACAGGGTGACGGGGAGACAAGGTGACAAGGTGACAGGGTGACCCCCACGAGAGTGGCGGTGTCGCCTAGACAGGCACCTATTGCTATGTCCACCGGGAGTGGAGTGA